>JBBRGK010000466.1:0-3382 GCA_038240805.1 Dehalococcoidia bacterium
GCCTCCATGCCCGTGACGTGGCGCGCATGGCATCGGCGTTCGAGCACGATAGGACTGCAGCATGACTTCGGCATAATCGGGATTGCTGCCGTAACCCGGCCTCCCGCCATCGCGGCTGCTTCCGACCAGAGCCGGTCGTTCGGATCAGCCACTGCGAACGTCCGCTCGTGACAGAAGCAGCCGTTGGACGCTCCGAAGCAGACTGTCAGCAAGGCGCCCAATAACGGTCTTTCCGCAATACCGAGGCTGCCGCTAAATGCGGCCATCGTAAATCGGGGTTGAGCGCGAGACCCGCGGCTTCGGCGGCGCCGCGGACGCCGCAGGCCGCTTGATCCTGGACGAATTCGAAGCTTGGCTTGGCGTCCGTGCCACCGCGCCCGAGGAGGCGCCCCGAGCACGGATTGCGGAAACCCACCCACTACGCGCAGTCGACCGGATCGATCCGTTTGTGCCGGTCTAATAGGGGCCAATGCAGCCGAGCTTCAGCCCGGCGGTCGCGATCGGGAAGGTCACTACCAGTATCTCGTTTCCCGGCTCGCCGTAGGAGCTGAAGTCGGTCACCCCCTCCCTTTGTTCCTGCTCGTTCGTTCTGACGACGAAGCGCCACCGCACGATCCGCTCGGCCTCCTCGACCTTGGCGCTGACCAGCCGCAGGTCGGAGTTCGCCTGGAACTTGCCCGGTGCGACGACGGCCGCGACTTCCTTCGTAAAGTCGATCTCTGGGCGGCGCCGCCCGTTTGCAGACCAACCGACTTGGTCGAGTAGCGTAGTTAGCGCCGACGCGGAAGTGGCGTTCCTGCACTTCATCGCAACGCCCTCGCTTCGTGCCAGCACGGTCCAAGTCTCTGCATGGGCGGAGGCGCCTGCGAGCAGGAGTGGCAGCGCCAGTGCTGTTCTGAATAAGGTCATTCGCCCCCCACCTTTGAATCCGACGTCGCTGGCGCGGCTCGCGTCTGATCGCCGGGTGCGCTGGAGGCAGTCTCGCGGACCCGCCCCGGCACAGCCTCGTAGTTGTAGCTCACGGTGCTCCGAGCGTACACCGTGCTGATCACTAGAACGACGCCGAGCGTTATCATCACCAACCCAGGCGAGGAGGTCTTAAAGGAAAGGTTCAGCTTCTCGGCGCCGCCGGCGCTGAGGTCGAACGGCGTGTCGAACACCTTAAACAAGTAGAGCGCGCCGAGCAGCGTCAGCGTGACGCCGAATATGAGCGCAGCGGAACGGATGAGGACGAAATCCAGCGCCCTGTTTGCCGAAATGAGGAAGACCTTGCTGGGCGCCTGCGAATTCAGCTCCTGGGTGAGCGCCGTCTCATAGTGCCCCATCTGCGCCGCGACGTTCCAGAGCACGACGCCGACGACGAAGCCCAGTAACAGCAGTGTGCAGGCAAAGATGACGTGGTCGATCTTCATTCGGCGCATGGCTCGTTCCAATTCACTTGGCGCACAGTTCGGCACCGGCGGGGCCGTGTCAACTTGCAACACGGCTTTGGAAAACGGCCTTCCGGCGTTGAATGGCCGGAAAGTAGGTCTTGGCGGCTTCACCAGCGAGCCAAGCCGATGTCCGCTCCCCGCGATTTGACGCTCGAAAGCTACTGGGCTGCTAGCTGCCTCTTTGCCGCCCCCGGCGAGCGCCTGAATCTACTGCAGCTTCCGCGTATGTCGAACTAGGGCCGCAAATGTCGCCTTCTCAAGCGAAAGCGGTGGCTGCCGCGGCCCCCGCGCTGAATGCCGAATTGGCGGCTTTCGACCCAGTTGCCGCCGTTCGCTGAGTTTGGAGGGACGTCTTGCTCTGACAGAAGCGGTCGTCCGCACTTTGCGAAGCTGCCTTTCTGATCCCGCCCCATTGTCGGTCATTCGCGCCAAACGGCGCAATCCCCAAAACTAGACGTTCATTCAGGTACTGCCTTGCCGGCACCCAAAGCGCCGACCCATGCGCGCCACTTTAAGAACGCCTTTTGGACGAGTCGATGATTATACCCATCCCAGGGAACAGTCTGCCGCAAAATAACCTGCGGGTCGCGACCCAATCACGATCCTTCGCAGTCGATCACTGTTCGTGAATTGCCATCGCAAAGAGCAAAACCAGCAGTATCAGCACCGGCAGGCCGCTGATTGACGAAGTTTGTCCCGGCACCCGTCATTCCTTTATCGGTCGTGTCGCGGTCGCGGACCAAGCCGCGTTTCAGCTGTGACCGTCACAATCGATGACGGTGCGCGAACGGCGTTCATTATAGAGATGGATTGTGCCCCGCCCGGTTGCGCCGGAATTATATGTCGCCGCCTGGCCATCGAGTGAGCCGCCGTGAAACTCGAGCATGCTCCCGGCAATAGTTGCCGTACCCGTGCTGCCATCCTGATGGCGATACCGCCCGCCCGTGAGTATCGAGAATCCCGGCATCGTTGCAAGGTGCCCGTTTGGGGGTGAGCCAATGAAGGCGGTGCAGTAATAGCTGTTGGGGACGAGCCGTGCTGCTGCTCCGGGGGTCACTTGCGGATTGAATCGCACGCCTGCGCCTGCGCCGACGACATAGGCCGGATTGGGTGTCGGTCGCGGTTGAATGCGCGCAGGACGAGGCGCAGGCGCATCTGCGATCACTGTTCCGCCGCTTGGCGTGCAGCCCTTAGTGCGGTCCTGTACCATCGACCGGTACATGTCGATTGCAGCGCCGTGCCCGTCGGGCGCAGCAGCATTCAGTATCTGAATGTGGCAATATTCGCCCTCGCAGCTTTCGAGGATGAAATCGGGAACAGGCGCCACGCAATCATAGGTCGCACCGAGGACGAGGGACTGGGCCGAGGCCGTGCCGACACACAGTGCAAGGCTTCCCAGGGCGGTAGCGATCATGACGAGCTTCATGGGAGTCTCCTACGATAGGGCAGGAAATGCGTCAGGCTCGATGCTTTCCCCGAGCCTGACCTAGAGCATAATCTTTCAAATAACTACAAGCATCTGTCGGTGGGCAGCGTGCGGCATCTTTTTGAAAAACTGGGCGTATGTCCGGGCTGGGGACAGCCATTGGGGGCTGCCTAGCGTCTGCATGCGGGGCGAATTCTATCTGACCGCTACGGGCTCAATTCTGGCCATCATGACAATGTCCGCTTTTTGCCGATCGCGGTTCAACTGCAGTCTGTCCGCTCCCCACCCAAGCTCGGACCCAGGAGGCAAAGAATGCTTCGGCCGGCGAACGTCCGCTTCCGTGCAGACCTGCCGTACGGCACCCGCTGCGGATACGGCCGTTAAGTCCCAGAATAAGCCGTTCGCGCTTGCCACGAACCCGATCAACCAACGACGGCTTCCGCCCAAAGCTCAAGATTTTGCGACCGGCGTGAATCAGAGTGCGAAGCTACCCGGACCCGGAACGCTCGATAAGTCGCCCGCC
>JBBRGK010000467.1:0-3378 GCA_038240805.1 Dehalococcoidia bacterium
GATGCTTGTTTATCAGGGAGCAGCCTCGTTCGAACGATGGACGGGGCACATGGCCCCGATCGAAATCATGATGTCTGCGGCTAAGACCGCTATGGACCAAGGTTCGAGTTCCGGAAAGCAGGTTTAGACGTGGGCTGGGGCATAATCGCGATTACGTTTCTCGGCGTCTTCATGGGCTTCGTGATCTTGCAGGAGATGTTCTCGCAGCGACACTGGCGCAGCCTCGTGAATGGAGGTGATCGCTGGGCGATCCGCACGCTGCTTGAGCAGGAGATCGAGCGATGGCGCGAGTTGCGCGTACCGAAGGGTATGGATGCCTCGCTCTGGCACGGCATTCAGACATCAGAGATCGCCGGCGTAGGACGCGACTTCGTCAATCTCATCTGCAGCGCCGCGGGCGAATATCGCGTGGTTGAAGGCAGGCGGCAGGAAGTAAGCACTCCGCTCGATGAAGGGATGAAACTTGCGGCGGCGCTCATAGAACGGGTCTTCTACGACGTTCCGAACGTGAGGTTGTCGCTCGTTCGCGTTGACGTCTACACGACGTTCCGCAGTGACGACGGCGCTCTCGAACAACAGTGCATCCTGTCCACCGTTGCCGAGCGAGCAGATGCTGACCGGCTGCCGTGGGACGACCTTCGCCCGAACGAGATCATCAATCGCTTCGAGAGCAAGTTCCGGCTGAGCGACACCGGAGCGTCACTGCCAGTCGATCCCGGTCCCGTTATGACAGAGGATCTGGATGAGGAGAGTGCGTTGTCGTTGGCGGCACCCGAGATGCCATCTCTGCCCCATGAGCCCGCGCTCACGACACAGGCGCAGGAGCGCAAGCGCGGGTCATGAGCGCATCGCAGCCAGGGAGTCAACTGTGACAAACCGCCACGCCCCGAGGCGAATCGTCCTGATCGGGCTGCCAGGTTCGGGTAAAACCTCGGTCGCGCGCCTGCTTGCCCGGCGGCTGGGGAACTCGTGGTCCCATGGCGACACGGACGACCAGGTGATGAAGCTGGATGGCCGTTCGATCCCGGACATCTTCAGCGAGAGCGGCGAAGACGCCTTTCGCCGCCTGGAACAGCAAGCAGTAGCGGAATACGACCGTCGCGAACACATCGTGATCTCTACCGGTGGCGGCGCGGTGCTTGACCCGGTCAACCGGCGCCGCCTCTGGCAAAACGGTCTGGTCATCTTTCTCAAAGCCCGGCCCGAGACGCTTGCCGAACGGGTGAACTCACCGAATAGTCAGGCGGAGGCGCGACCACTTCTCGCAGGTGATGACCCGCTCACCCGCCTTCAGGAACTTGCCCGGCGTCGAGCGCCAACATATGACCTAGCCGACTGGACCATTCAGACCGATGCGCTTTTTCCCGACCAGGTGGCCGAGGAGGCGTTCCACGTCCACCAGCGGCTCGGAGAGCAGCTGCTCGGCAGGTCGAACCGCGACCGAGCATGGCGGACCGACGACCAGAGTACTCCAGACGGACCCGCGGCCTGGGTCAACGCGTCTACTGGCTCCTACCCGGTCTACACAGCAAGCGGTGAACTGGACCGTCTCGCGGAGCGGATGCGCGAGGCTGGACTGAAGGGCCGTGCCACCGTTGTCGCCGATGTTCGGGTGGCCGCGCTGTACGGCGAACAGGTGCTCGGCTCGCTGCGCGAGGGTGGATTTGATCCGGAGTTGATTACGATCCCCTCCGGCGAAGAGAACAAGCACCTCGGCACGATCTCCGACGTCTACGATCGCCTACTCGAGCGCAAGTCGGAACGCGGCGATCCAGTGGTCGCGCTCGGCGGAGGTGTTGCCACCGACATGGCCGGCTTCGCCGCCGCGACCTATCTACGCGGCGTACCGCTTGTACACGTCCCCACCAGCCTGCTCGGTATGGTCGATGCGGCCATTGGCGGCAAGGTCGGCGTCGATCATGCTCGCGGGAAAAACCTTATCGGGGCTTTCTATCAACCGTGCCTGGTGCTGGCCGATGTAGACGTACTGCGAAGCCTTCCATCTCGCGACCTGACGGCCGGCTGGGCGGAGGTGATCAAACATGCGCTGATCATGGACGCCGCGCTACTCCAAAACCTGGAGCAACACACAAAAGAGATTCTTAAGCTCGACGGAGCGGCGGTGACGCCCGTGCTGCGACGCAGCGCTCGACTGAAGGCGAACGTTGTCAGTGCCGATGAACGCGAAAGTGGCGCCCGGATGACGCTCAACTACGGGCATACGATCGGGCACGGAATCGAAGCCGCTACGAGCTTCAGCGCCGTCTTGCATGGGGAGGCCGTCGCGATCGGCATGCAGGGCGCCGCAGAGATCGCGGTGCGTATAGGAATCCTCTCTGCTGATGTGGCAGAGCGACAGCGACGGGTCCTGCAACAGTTTGGTCTGCCGCTGCGCTGGCCTGGCGTTAACGCCGATGCCGTCATTGAGGCGATGAGCCTGGACAAGAAGGTCTCCGCTAAGAAGCAACGCTGGGTGCTTCTCAGCGATGTCGGGCGCACCGTCACACGCGACGATGTCCCGGCAGAGCTGGTGCGCGAGGTCGTGGCCGGATTGGTCGCGCCGTGATCGGATTCACCCTGAGCGGCCGCGCCGGCCAAGCGCGGGCCGGGACGCTCACCACCCGCCGTGGCGCAGTAGCTACCCCCGTTTTCATGCCCGTCGGTACGCAGGCGACGGTTAAAACGCTCTCTCCGGTCGAGCTTCGCGACGCCGGCGCTCGAATTATTCTCGGCAACTCCTATCACCTCTATCTGCGCCCTGGCGCCAAGCGGATCAGCGATGCGGGCGGGCTGCAACGGTTCATGGCCTGGGACGGTCCGATGCTGACAGACAGCGGCGGCTTCCAGGTATTTAGCCTCGGCGGCCTACGGAAGCTTGACGACGATGGCGCCACCTTCCGATCGCACATCGACGGCTCGGAGCATCGCCTCACGCCTGAAAGTGTGATTCGGGCGCAGGAGCAGATAGGCGCGGACATCATCATGGCCTTTGACGAGTGCCCACCGGGAACCGCCGACCGTGCGGTGGCAGAACGGGCGACGCAGCGTACCCATCGCTGGGCCGAGCGGTGTCAGAGTGCGCACGAAACGGACTCGGCGTTGTTCGGCATCTGTCAGGGAGGTATGTTCGCCGATCTGCGCCGGCAGTCCGCAGAAGCGATTGCCGCTCTCGACCTGCCGGGCTGTGCGATCGGCGGTCTCAGCGTCGGCGAAGCCAAGTCGCTCACCTGGCCGATGCTTGAAGCGAGCATCTCAGCGTTGCCCGTAGACCGGCCACGCTACCTCATGGGTCTTGGGTCGCCCGAGGACCTGGTCGAAGGTGTGCGGCGCGGCGTGGATATGTTTGACTGCGTTCTGCCGACACGGCTCGCGCGCAAC
>JBBRGK010000468.1:0-3372 GCA_038240805.1 Dehalococcoidia bacterium
CTGTTGGATGCCGACGTGCCTGTTCTTCTCGAATACTGGCCCGACGAACTGCGCAGAGTCGGAGAACTGGAGAATCTGGATCAGCTATTGCAATACCATTTTACGCACTACGTTGACCTCAATGAATTCAGCGCAACCAGAAAATTAGTACTTCGTGCAACCGAAGACATTTCGCCGTTACATGAACGATATCGTGGCGGACTATTTACTGATTTAGCGCTGGTTAGACGCTAACTACCGGGCTGCCCGGACACCGCGCGACGGCGCTCCGGAGCCGCAGTGCAAAAGCCGCTTCGGAATACTGGGCTGCGTGGCCGGTCAGTGCATCTGGTGACAGGTGCAGACTGGCAAGCCGCTGCACCGCTGCCGCAATTTCTCGCGGCCCCGGCTGTTCGAAAAACACGCCGGTTCGATCCTGAAGCACGGTGTCGAGGAAACCGCCCCAGCGCAGCACCGCCGCCGGCTTGCCAAAAGCGGCGCCTTCGATCGGTGTTAAGCCAAAGTCCTCGTATGAAGCCGCAACGATTCCCTGCGAGTGCGCGTAGAGCCAGCGTAACTCCGCGTCCGCCACCGCGCCGGCGAAGCGTACGTTTCGACCGGCAGTTGTCTGCAGCCGGCGCTCCTCTGGGCCAGATCCGACGACGACCAACCGTTCCCCCGGCAGACGCGCAAAGGCCGCCACCACTGCGCCGACATTTTTGTACGCGAGCAGGCGCGAGACGCAGAGAAAGTAGCCGGGTTCGATGCCGGCGACCGGTCGCTGCTCACCGGCCGGATCGAGCGAATACGGTGGCGGCACCACCTCGGCGTCGATCCCGTAGGCAACCCTGATACGGTCGCTGACCGCGCAGGAATTTGCCAGATAGAAGGCTGCACTCGCAGCAGCGCACCGGTCCCAGGGCACGAGACAGGTGCGTAGCAGGCCGCTTGAGAGCCGCGTCAGCAGCGAACCGCGGTCCAGGTAGCGTGCCGTCTGGTACAGCCAGCGCGCCGGTGAGTGGCAGTACACGACTTTGCAGCCGTTCGTCCTGGCGCCGTGTGCCCAGCCGCTGGAGCTACACAGCACCACATCGGCGTCGACCGTGAGCCGGGAAAACGCAAAGGCGAGCATCGGCAGGGCGAGCCGGTGGCGTGTGCGCAACGGCACGATCCGGTTCAGCCAGAGGGGCCGCACATCCTCCCGCCGGAACTCCGGGTATGTGCCGGCCGGATCGTAAAGGGATGTGTAGACGGGCGCGCCGGGAAACGCTTTGAGCATTGACAGCACCACGCGCTCGGCGCCGCCCCGTTGCGTCAGGTAGTCGTGAACGATTGCTACGGTCGGGGCACCCTTCATGGCACGAATCCGGGCGATGTTGCGGGCAACGTTCTGGATGTCCGTGACCGGTTCGCGTTGACCTCCTCGTAGATGCGCAGAATCTCGCTGACATGCCGGGCAACGGAAAAGCGATCGACAACTTTGGCGCGGCCTGCCATCCCCATCGCCCGTCGCCGCGCACGATCGGGCAGCAGCCGGGTCATGGCGTCTGCCCAGAGTTGCGGCTGCCGCGGCGCTAGCAATAGCCCATCTACACCGTTGGACACGATTTCGGCCGAGCCGCCGATGCTGGTGGCGATCACCGGTGTCTCCATCGCCATCGCTTCGATAATCGTGCGGCCGAACGGCTCTTCCCAGGACGGCACGAGCAGCAGATCGAGCGCACTCAGAATCTCCGGTACATCGTTGCGCTCGCCCAGAAACGAAACGCTGTCGCCGAGGTCGAGTTCGCGGACGAGCGCCTGCAGCCGGGCCGCGTAGGCGTTGTTGTCAAAGCGTGTCGCTGCGGTTGTGAACTTTGCCTGGCCGACGATCAGCAGCCGGGCCTCCGGCTCGTGTTTTCGCAGCAACGCCAGCGAGCGGATCGCATCATCCTGCCCCTTCCACGGACTAAGCTGCGCGATAACCCCAATACAGGATGATGACTCGCCCCAACCGAGCTGTGTTCTGGCAACTGCCCGATCAACGCGCTCGGGCGCGAACTGGTGCAGATCGACGGCGTTGTAGACAACACGCATCTTGCCGGCGCCAGAGAATCCACCGGCAAAATTGGCCGCCGTATAGCGCGAGTTCGCGATCACCCGCGCGGCGCCGCCCAGCGTCAGCCGGCGAACCAGGTTGGCCTGCGGCGTTCGCGGCAGACAGTCGCGCACATGCACCAGTACCGGTGTGCCGCCCAGCGGTGCCGCTGGCAGCGCGAACAGACCGGAGCGGATCGAGTTCCCATGGATGATCTGAGCTCCGTATCGCCGGCTGTGCTCACGGATGGCTATGCCAGCCATCGCCAGGGCCGCCAATCCCCTGGTCGTGTGCCAGGGATGAAGCCGAAGACTCGCATCGAGCGCCGGAATCGACGCCACGGGGATCCCGAGCCGGCACACCGCATCGGCCAGCGGTCCGGCCGGACAGGCAACCACCGGCGAGATCTGCTCCGGCAGTCCCGAGAGCAGCGTCAGCAACGACTGTTCGCCGCCGCTCATCTGGCCAGTGTGATTCACATAGAGCACGTTCACCGTTGCGCTGGCGGCCTGGTGCTTGCCGCCGTTTCTGCCAGCAGCGCCTCAACCCTGTGCGAGGCCAGCCGCCAGCTGAATTCGCGCGCCCTGACGGCAGCAGCTCTACCCATTGTGCTGGCCTGGTCCGGATCGGTGAGGAGAGAAGTAAGCGCGTCGGCCACGGCAACGTGGCTGGTGGGGTCCACCAGGAGACCGGTCACACCATCGACGACGGCGTCGAGCGCCCCGGCCATGTTGCCCGCAACAGAGGGCAGACCGTGTGAACCGGCTTCGAGGTAGACGATGCCGAATCCTTCGCCGCCGCCGTTGGCAGGAATCCGGCTCGGCATCGCAAAAACGTGTGCGCTATCGAACCATGCGTTGCGGTCTGCGTCAGAGAGAGCGCCGAGGAAGCGAACGCTGTTCTCCACCCCCAGACACCGCGCGATCGACGCGTACACGTCGCTTAGCGGACCGTCACCAACGGCCGCCCAGAGCACTTCGGGCACACGAGCCCGCACGAGCGGCAGGGCCCGCAGGATCACATCGTGCCCCTTGTACCATTCTTCGAGCCGGGCGACGGTGAGAATCGTTGGCCTGGACGCCCGCGCCGTGAGCGGAAGTTCTCCCTCATCTACCCCCGGATGAATGACGTGTAGACGGTGCCGAAAGGCGCCATGAGCGAGCGCAAGGTCAAAGGCATGACGGCTGACTGCCACGACTACCGCTGCGTTGCTGAGTGCGAACCTGGCCAGCCGGCCGCCGCGTGCGACCTCCTGGCTATGGACATACTGCACATATGGCACGCCCATGCTGCGGCGAATGAAGACGGCTGCGGGG
>JBBRGK010000469.1:0-3370 GCA_038240805.1 Dehalococcoidia bacterium
GTCATAAAGCGCTCAGCGATCTCCGACACCACGAAATCAGCTCCCACCCGGCTGGCATAGGCACTGTCAATATCGGTACTCCACACGAAGTGCACCTCCCGGAAGCTCTCCGCAAACAGCCAAGTCAGGCTCGATGGCCGATAGTCGCAGAAGCTGTCGCCGAAAAGCACAACGCACTTGTGCGCCACACTGGGATCGGCGTTGCGCAGTATGATATGGGTGCCGTGATGCCCAGGCGATATCCCGCCGGTCTTCTCACTCTGTTCGCGCCCAATCACCAACGCGTTGGCGTAGGCGCGCGTGATGCTTGCCGAGGGCGGCCAGAACATGTGATCCTCGGTGATAGGCGGGGTCAGCTTAGAGCCGAGATCAAAACACACCTCATATCGGCCAAGTCGCCGGCTGGCGAATTCCACCGGGATCGGCACACCAATGGCTTCGCAGGTCATGGCGTAGGCCTGCCAGGCACCCCAAATCGTCCAGTGGCTGTCGGTTTTGAAGAAGGTCGCGACCTCCCCGTTGGCGCGCCCTAGCACCTCTGTTGGGTCGATAAGACACGCAGCCTGGCCGCCGGGGCGCGATGCATCGGCCAGCCTCCGTAGCGGCGCCCGCGCAAACAATGGCAGGTCCAGCCCGCAATATTCGGGAAATACGCTTAATTTGTCCGGCGCCACAATGTGACGATAAGCAATTCCCAGCGCTGCCAGTTGCGCCGTGCGGTCCAGCAGGAGGGTGTGCCATCCAGCATCGAGGTCGTCGGGATAGGCTTTGGGCTCTGTGAACAGTCGAAGAACGTGATTGCTTCCGGTCTCAAGGAACAGCCATCCGTCTCGCCCAACATGAACGCTGTCCAATTCCAGTCCCTTCACTCAGCATGGTTTGTAGGCGGTTAGAGCAGCGCGATAAAATTGATCGCCCGGCCGTCGCAAACGCGATGGTCGTGTAGGCTCATCGCCGTTAAACATCAGCCACCGCAGCATATATCCAATGCGCGCGCTAAAGTTGCTGCGGTAAGTTCACCACGGCTGGCATTCAGCACCATGTATGGCTGGCCCTG
Source organism: Dehalococcoidia bacterium (assembly GCA_038240805.1). Lineage (GTDB taxonomy): Bacteria > Chloroflexota > Dehalococcoidia > CAUJGQ01 > CAUJGQ01 > JBBRGK01. The sequence continues at coordinate 1,058 of JBBRGK010000469.1, forward strand.
TTCAGTGGCGATCTGGAAAAAGCATGCGCGGAGGGAGTCATTGCCATCCAGGTCGCTGTGCAGTTCCAGCACCCTTAATTGTGACTGACCGAACATGGCGTTAGCAAGACCGGCGCCATGTGGTGCTACGATGCAACTCGCATTGAAGATGGCCTGAGCCTGGGCGCGTAGAGCCATCTCTTCGAACCGAATCACGGTGAATCCACGCTCCGCGCACATGAGGTGAACCAGCGCGGTGGCCTCGCTGCCCAGGCGTGGGTCCGACGTGCTGCTACGGGAAAGCAAAAGACGGCGTGGTGCCTGGGGATCGCGCATCAGCCCGCATTTGATATCTTCGAACATCCGGTAAAGCGCCGGCACCTCCAGAATATCCGTCGGTTCGCTTGGTTGGGTCCAGAAGAACCGAAGCTTGCGGGCGTGATACAGCCCCACTGGAAGCCGGGTCACCCGCTCCGCGAGGTCGGACAGCGAAAAGGCCTGTTCATAAGTGTCCTGGCTGTAGGCGAGTTGTGAGTAATGGATTCGGGTGGCGTAATCCGGCATGACGAGCAGGCAGCTGTCGGGTACTAGCCCCCAAGCCATATGGCAGCGCGCCACGCCGTAAAGCATGAAATGATAATAGTTGTGCCAGGCGGCGTCGTTGCCCACGAAGACATCATCCAACTCCACGACAGGCGCCACCTCGGCCGACAGATCGCGGCCGGTGGCGGACAGGCCGGCGTGGCGAAACATGGCGGTTTCATTGATGATCCAGCCATCGCAGTCCAGCACCATCCCATCAATGCCGTTTTCGATGGTGAACCAGGCATCGTCCAGCGTCGTCAGATAGAGGTTCAGCTCTGCCCGCAAGGGGAAATCTAATACTGGGTCCGAGTTATACTTTCGATAACCGCGGGCAAGCGGGGCGAAATCCTGCCTCGGCCAAACTGGGTGCGGCATTGCCACGCGCGGCGCTGCAGGCCGGTGAAACACGCGCTCGGCCACGCCGGCGCCAACCGCGGAACGCGAACCTTGTATGACCAAGGGCGTCATCGAATGGGCAGCATCAGATGCGAAAACATTTCTACTACATATGGCATCATAGGCTCAATACGCCCCGACGACCCAGCCACCGTCCACCACCTTCTCCGGCTCGCGGCCGAGATGGCCGACATAGGGCACCACGGCGCGCTTCGGGCAATAATGTGTAACCAGGCTATGGCGAGAATGGTCGATCCGAACTGGCTCGCCGCCATGGATGAGATCGGCCGCCCAGATGAGCGCGGTGCCCGCCGGGATATGCAGTTTGGCGCGATGGTGGCCGGCAGTTTCTGCAGTTTCTTCGAGCAGCGGCGAGTAACCCTGGGCATCCGGATCGCCACCGCGCAACGCTTTGGTGCCATCTGCAAAAATGAGGTCGTCCAGGCGCTGGCTGCCGGGATAGTAGAACAGCTCCCCGGCGCCCGGCACAACGTCTTCCAGCGCGATCCAGGACGCCGCGAAGTGTGAAGGCGGTTCAGTATAGACGAACGCAGTGTCCTGATGGGCGCCCTGCTGGGAGCCATAATCAAAATAGAGCGACTGGAACGCAACCACATCGTCCTGGAACACATCGGTTAGGAAGTCGAGGATGGGCGGTGCGAAGATCAACGCCTGCGCCGACTTGAGGCGGACATGCAGATCCAGCACCTTGGCCTCTCGCTTTGTGAGAAGATCCTGCGCTGCGGCCTGGTGATGGTGCCCGTCAGCGTCCCAGAACGTCATGGCAATCCCATGCTTCGCGTCGGTAAGCCGCTGCAGTAGATCTGCCCGAAAAGCCAAACCTTCCTCCACCGGAACGGCATCGGGAAGAATGGCATACCCATTTTCGATCCACCCATCGAGGATCGGACGCTCCGTCAGCAAGGACAGACGTTCGGCCTCTGCTTGGGCCTCGCCGACCGGCAGATCGGTCCACAGCCAGCGTCGCCGGTCTTCGAATGTCTTCTTTCTAAGCTGCATAAGATCGCTCCCCCGGATTGAGTTTTAGATGCCTGCCGATCGTGGCTGCAATAGCTGACGAATGGTGCATCGCAAGCATTGTCGCCTTCGCAGGGCAATGGCGATCCGGCTTCAGCATGGCCGCGCTGGTGCCGTCGGCCGAGCGGACGTCTTTGCTGACCAGGCTGATTCGCAAGCTGGCGTCACCGCAATCTGCAGAATATCCCCAATCGCCCGTGTGAACCCAGCTCGACTGCACTCCGCGCTGATCCGCGTCAAGGCGGCCTCGCGCATCGCCTTCCAGCGCCTGGCGTCCCCGTAGGCGGCGATCAGGGCCTTTGCAAAGGCTTTGGG
>JBBRGK010000470.1:0-3356 GCA_038240805.1 Dehalococcoidia bacterium
GGTGTTATCACGGCGGCCGGGCTCATCCTGATCGGTACATTTGGTTCGTTCGCCTCCGCGAACGTGGTGGTCGTCAAAGAGATCGGGATCGGGCTGGCGATCGGGATTCTGCTTGATTCGACGATCGTGCGCGTGGTGATGGTGCCGGCGACCATGCGGCTTGCCGGCGCTGCGAACTGGTGGATGCCGGCCTGGCTGAAGCGAATCGTACCTGAACTGCGCGAGGGGCCGCTCCCAGAGCTTGTGCCGGCGGTCGCGCTGAGCCGTGACGGCGTGGGCGGACCCGACACGGGCTTCATGAGGACGCCATTGCCACCGGCGCTGCCGGTTGGTCAGTTGCGGCCCACGGGAGGTTCAGTCGGCACCGACCTGATCGTTCTGCCGCACCGTCAGCCGTTCCGCATGGGGCGGCGTGAGGACAACGACCTGCAGCTTTTCGATCAGCGCATCTCCCGTCGCCATGCCCAGATCGAATTCCTCTCGGGTGAGTTCCAGCTCAGCGACCTCACCAGCAGCAACGGTGTGTTCATCAACGGCAAGCAGATCGAGGGGCCGACGACGCTCCGGCACGGCGACCTGATCGAGATCGGCGACTCGCACACGATCAGCTTTGCCTTTGAGTTGCAGCAGCCGCCACGCGCGAGAGTGCCGGTGTGAAGCTGTACCTGCCGCCTCTAACGGACTCGATAGTAAAGGCGAGAGAGCATGCCTGACGGCGGCCTGGCGCATGACCACTGGCACCGATACTACACGCCTGAGGAGGTGGCGGAGATCGTCGCATCCTCGTCCACCACGATGCTCATCTCTGCGCGGGTGCCGATCCATGTGCGCATCTACGAACACCCACACACGGCGCCGACGGTGGTGATGGCACACGGGCTGCTTCCTTACGGACTGATGCTGGCGCGCCTGCAGTTGCCCTTCTTCCGAGCGGGCTTCAACGTTGTGCAGTGGGATCTGCCCGGTTTTGGTCAGAGCGGTGGCCCGCGCGCCGGCTGTACCATTTCGCAGGTCATCGAGACGTGGAAAGACGCTGTGGCGTATGCGGAGGCTCGCTTCGGACCACCGCTCTACACGGTCGGATTCGCCGAGGACGGCGTGACCTGCTACTACGCGCACGCCAATAATCCGGCGATCCGGGCGATGACCGTGCATGTGCTGTCCGAGTACGGCGACCCGGAGAATGTCCACTGGCAGGGACCGCCGTGGGTGGTGCGGCTCAAGACCGTTGCGCTTGGGATCGCGGCCAGGCTCCAGCCGATCCTCTCGCTCAAGGCCACGGGAGCGATTCCCTGGGATGATGTCTTCGGCAGGCCGGAGGATGCGCCCTTCCGCGAGGTTTTCGAGTCCGATCCGCTGCGTAATGAGTCGTTCGAATTTCGCCTGGCCTACTCCATGCTGAGGAAGCTGCGCCCAACGGTGCCCTTCGAGGAGTGCCAGACTCCGGTGCAACTGATCGCCTCTGAGCTCAGTCAAATCTGGCCCTACCGGATGAACCGCCGCTACTTTGACCGGCTGGGCGGGCCGAAGGATCTGGTCGTGCTGGACGGCAAGCCGCACTGGGAGTTCAACCGCGACTTTGATGAGAACTTCTGTGCCCACGCAATCCGCTGGTTCAAAGCTAACGGCGCGGTTGTGGCAGCGCGGTTTGAAGAGCAGGGGTTGGTCGCCTTGCCGGCTGGAGGCGTACTGGGCCGTCTCACCCGTGCGGTTCAACCCGAAAACGGTGCGGCGGAACAGGCCCGCGAGGGGCGGCTACCCACGTAGAGCCTTGCGCCGGTTGCGACGAAAATCGAGATACAGGCTCGAGAGTCCGCCGAGTCGCGCCAACCCCACGCGCAGGCGCTCCGGCAGGGGGCGCAGCTGGCCGGGCACGTCGATGATGAGCTGGCGTCGCAGAGGGCGACCCGCGAGCACCGCGAGCGCTGCCGGCAGCGCCAGCACTCCGAAGAGTTGAGCCGTGAACACGAGCTGTGGAAACCCCTGGCCTTCACCGCGTAGCTGGCGACGTAGTTCGCCGATCATCTCGAACGGGATCGCCCGAACCGGGATCACGCGCCGCAGGAACACGAACGGCTCCAGGTCGTCGATCTCCTCGGCCGTCACCCGTCCGTGCAGCACTTCCGTCGATGTACGCCGGTAGTCGTAGGTGATCAGCAGCTGCAGGCCGCCGATGTCGTAGCCGGCCAGCACGGGCACGCCGAATCCCTTCGCCTGCTGGTGCAGGGCGAACTTCGCCCGCAGCGGCGCTTTGGTCGTCACGTCGACGGCATCGATTATCAGGTCTGCCGCATGCACCAGCCGCTGGACATTCTCGTCGGTGATGCCATGTGTTTCCACGTCGATGGCTGCGTACGGGTTGATCTCGCGCATCCGCTCCTGGAATACTGCCGCTTTGTTGCGGCCGATGTCCTGCAGACGTGCGCTCTGGCGATTCATATTAGGCAGATCGTAGCTGTCGGGCTCTGCCAGCACGAGGCGCTCGGCGCCGAGCCGCACAAAAGGTTCGATCACAGCCCCGCCGACGGAGCCGCAGCCGGCGACCAGGATCGATGCCGTGCGTAGCCGTTGCTGTTCGGCATCCGTGATCAGGCCGTGATTGCGCGTCACGAGCCGGGCGTAGAACTCGTTCGCCGGGGGAAGCGGTATCCCCGTATCGCCCATCAGCAAATGGGCGTGCGGCTCGTCGGCGCCATCACCTGCCTGCAACGGTTGCGCTGCCATTCACACCCTCCTCGGCCGGCTTCTCGAGCGCCTCGATCACCTCGGCGCGTTTGACCTTGAGCGTCGGCGTCATCGGGAATGACTCATCAGGCCAAATCGTGTACCCGCGGACGTGCTGGTACGGCTGCAGACGCGCGTTCGCCGCCTTGACGACGGCCTGCGCCTCTTCTGCAGGCGTGCCCAGCAGGACCGCGTGGACCTCCACATCCTGCCCCCTGCGCTTGCCGATCACCACCGCATCCTTGACGCGTGGATCAACCGTCAGAACGTGCTCGACATCCTCCGGGAAAACGTTCATACCACTGGCAAGCACGATCATGTTCTTCTTGCGCCCGCGCAGGTGCAGATTGCCAGAACTGTCGAAAAATCCGAGATCGCCGGTCTTATACCAGCCATCCTGGAACGCTTCGGCGCTCGCAAGCGGGTTCTCCCAGTAGCCGCGGCTAAGGTTGGCACCGCGCACGAGCAACTCGCTGTCTTCAGCGATCTTCACATCCACCCCGGGAAGTGGCTTGCCCACGGAGAACGGGTCGCGCCGCGATACAGTATGGCAAGCGATCACAGGCGCCGCCTCCGTCATGCCGTAGCCCTGCACCACCTTGAAGCCGAGAACCTCCCACCAGTGTGCGACC
>JBBRGK010000471.1:0-3352 GCA_038240805.1 Dehalococcoidia bacterium
CTTCGCAGGCCATGGACTCGGCTATGAGCGAACTACAGGCGCTGACCCGGCTGAGGCGCCACCACCCGCCTCAGCTTGCCTCCGCAGCACTCGAAACCGTGCTGCTTAGACGGCGGGCGGTACGGAAATTCTCACGCGCAGAGCAGATGTTTTTCACCCGCGACGGACTGGAGCAGGCCAGCGGAGAAGCGGTTTCGGCGTACTGCGCGTCGCGCTTCGCCCGCTTCGACATCGTAGCGGACCTCTGCTGCGGACTCGGCGGCGACACGCTGTCGCTTGCGAAGATGGCCGATGTGGCTGCGATCGACCATGACCCGCTTCGCCTGCAGATCGCTCGCGCCAACGCCGACGTGTATGGCGTGCACGGGCGTACGAACTTCATTCAGGCCGACGCGCTCCTGCCTCCGCTTGCACGAGTACAGGCGGGTTGGTGCGATCCGGGGCGGCGTGCGGGCGAGAAGCGAATATTTGACGTGCGCCGTTACCAGCCGCCACTGGCCGCGGTGCTGAGACTAACGGAGAGAATTCCTGCTCTGGGCGTCAAGGTAGCGCCTGGCATTCGCGACGAAGACGTGCCGCCCGATTGTGAGGTTGAATTCGTCCAGGAGGGGAGCGAGCTCAAGCAGGGCGTCCTCTGGCTCAGTGAACTCAGAACGGCGACCCGACGCGCGACTTTGTTGCCAGGGGGCCACACCCTCACGCAGGAGCCGGTTGCATCGATGCCGCCACAGGCGCCCGGTGGCGTTCTGTACGAGCCTGGCCCGGCAGTCATCCGTGCTCACGTCGTGGAGCAGCTCGGTGCCCTCCTGCATGCAACGAGGCTCGACGACACCATCGCTTTCCTCAGCAGCGACGAACTCCGTGCGACGCCGTTTGCAACCGCCTACCTGATAGACGAGTGGATGCCGTTCAACCTCAAGTTGCTGCGGCGGCGGCTGCGTACGCTGCACGTCGGCGCGGTCGTCGTCAAAAAGCGCGGCTCACCGATCGATCCGCAGGAACTGGAGCGGTCGCTTTCGCTCGACGGCTCGGAGCAACGTACGCTCGTGCTCACCCACGTCCTGGGCAGGCATGCCGTCCTGATTTGTCGCTCATTTGTTCACGCCGGTCAAACCGGTGCATAATCGTCGGGTCCGCAGCGGCTGGCGCATTCTCTGCTGTTGGTTGCGTTGTCGGTGTCCGCAGCATCAGGGATACGCGGCGCAGAGAGAGAACGATATGAACGTGGTGATCATGGGCTGCGGCCGGGTCGGTGCGCAGCTTGCGATGACGCTTGACCGTGAAGGGCATACCGTTACCGTGCTCGACCTGAAGCAGGAGGCGTTCAGCCGGCGGCTGTCACCCGAATTCGGGGGGCGAGCGATCGTCGGCAACGGCATCGATATGGATACCCTGCGCCGGGCCGGCATCGATTCAGCGGATGCCTTCGTCGCCGTCACCCAGGGCGACAATCGCAACGTCATGGCAGCTCAGATCGCGCAGCACCTGTTCAACGTGCCGAAAGTAGTTTGCCGCATCTACGACCCGATCCGCGAGGAGATCTACCATACGCTCGGCATCGAGACGATCAGCCCCACTATGGTAGGCGCCCGGTTGCTGCACGAAGCCCTGGAGCGATAACTCCCGCTTAAACATTGGCAGTGTAAGGACGCCTAACGTGTACATCATCGTCGTCGGTGGCGGAAAAGTCGGTTTCTACCTGGCACGCGAACTGGTCAACGAGGGCCACGAGTTGCTGGTCATCGAGCAGGACAAGGTCAAGTGCGAGCGCATCGCGGATGAACTTGGCGACATCACCCTCTGCGGTGACGGCTGCGAGGCGGCAGTGCTTGAAAATGCCGGTACCAACCGCGCCGACATGTTCATCGCCGTAACGGGCGGCGATGAAGACAATCTTGTCTCATGTCAGGTGGCGCGCAAAAAGTTCAACGTTCCGCACACAGTTGCCCGGCTGAATAACCCCAAGAACGAGCTGATCTTCAAAAAGCTCGGGATCGACACGACGGTCAGTGCCACCCAGGCGATTCTGTCGCATATCGAACAGGAATTGCCTACGCGTCACCTGATCCCTCTGATGACCTTGCGCGGCAGTGGGCTCGAAATCGTCGAAGCGCTGCTGATCGGCGATTCGCCCGCCGTCGGCAAACGGCTCCGTGAGCTGGAGCTGCCTCAGCGAGCGCTGATCTCGCTAATCGTGAACTCTAACGGCGTTGCCAATGTGCCGAACCGCGAAACGATGCTGAACGCCGGCGATCAGCTGCTGGCTGTGACGCCACTCGAAACAGAAGACGAGTTGCGCGGCATCCTGCTCGGCTAAACTGCCGCGTGGTCAGTCACCTGCCCCGGCGAGCCCGATCGAGGCTTCGTCCCAGCCAGGGATGAACTTGCGCCAACCGTGTTCCACGTCCAGGTATTGATAAAAGATGTAGTAGCTGCTGACGTGCGGCCGGCGTGGCTCGCTGGCTAGCCGCATGCGAGCCTCTTCAGGTGTACGCCCGGCCTTGCGGTGATTGCATGTCTTGCAGGCCGCGACCAGGTTCTCCCAGGTGTGACGCCCGCCACGATGCCGGGGGAAGACGTGGTCAAGCGTCAACTCACGTCCCTGGCGGCCGCAGTACTGGCAGGTATTGCGGTCGCGCATGAACACCTCGCGCCGGGTCAGCCGCATCTGCGGCCGGGGCCGCTTCACCATATAGACCAGCCGGATCACAGAAGGCAAGGGGAAGTAGGCGCTCGGGCTTCGCAGTGAGCCGTGACCCTGCTCGAGAACTTCGGCCTTGCCTCGAAGCAGCAGGATAAACGCACGGCGCGCATTGCAGACGTTTATCGGGTCGTAATTCTGATTAAGGACGAGTACAGCAGGCTCCATCGAGCACGCTCATCCTGATACTGAGGGGGAGAACTGACGGCTGGGACCTGCCGCAGCGGACCGATTGCAGCCGCCTGCGGCCCTTCGTGGCGCCCGCATGATAGCAGAGCCCGAGGAAGGCTGACAACGCGCCCGGCCGCGTCCGTCAGACCATTGGTCAGAAGGAACGCACTCCCTGACGGAACGAACCAGGCAGCAGGTGCAGCAACCAGGGCACACCGCTGAGGAAGACCGGCGCAACAAGGGAACCATCGATGGACGCCGTCATCCAGCCCGCAGCAGGGAACACGGCAAAGCCGATCAGCACTAGTTCCACCACGACACAGCCGCGCAGGAAGCCGAAAAGCAGCCCCACGGCACGGTCGGCCGAACCGAGCAACAGCAGAGAGGCGGTTTCCTTCAGGAAGCCGGCGACAAGTTGCCCGGCGAGCAGAGAGGCACCAAAGATAGCGATGAAGGCGATTAGCCGTGACATCGTCGGGT
>JBBRGK010000472.1:0-3346 GCA_038240805.1 Dehalococcoidia bacterium
ATCGCCTTCGCAAGGCAGCAAGGACGCTTTCAGTCCTGAATCATCGGGGATAACTTCGGCAGTCTGAGATGCTATTCGGTGCCTCGAATCGGTGCTGGTCTCGGCACCAGCCTATACTGCTCCTAAACCCCCGGGCGGCACTTCGCTGCCGGAACACGGACGCAAGGCTATGCGCAAAAACCTTTCGGAACACGACGCGCGGCGGCTGCTGGTCTGCGGACCGCTGGTGCTGGTCACTACCTCATGGCGGGGACAGGACGACGTCATGCCGGCGGCATGGAGCATGCCGCTCAGCTCGGACCCGCCGCTTGTTGGCGTGGCTGTGCATCCGTCGCGTCATACTCACGACATGATCCGCTTCTCGGAAGAGTTCGCCTTGAACATCCCCGGGCGGAGGCTGCTGAACCACTGCCAGTACTTTGGCACCACGTCGGGGCGCGACGTGAACAAACTGGAAACCAGCCTGATCCCCACCTTTCGGGCGCGAAAAATCGACGCGAAGCTGCTGGATGGCTGCGTGGCCTATATCGAGTGCGGCGTAGAGGACATCCTGCGCATCGGCGATCACTCTCTATTCGTCGGCCGCGTCGCTGCGGTATCCGCCGACGAGGAAGCATACAACGAGCTCTGGACGCTCAGCGACGAAGATGAGAAGCCGCTCCACTACCTGGGCGGCGCCTCGTATGCCACCCTGGGCCGCCGGCTCGAAGCGCAGCCCCCCGCCGAGGCGGCAGAAGCTGAGCGGGAGGAAGAGTTGCACGGCCGCGAGCGGGAGGAGCAGGAACGCGAAGACGAGGAGCGTCGTGGCGAACGGCAGTAGGGACACTCAGGGTCGCCGCGAGGTGTGGTTGTTCGCTTTGCGCGAGAACCGTTCCACAGAGGCGTGACGCCGCTGCAGCCGATCTCGTGCAACGCACCCAAAGGATCGTCCTTTCTCCTGGAATCGGGAGAAAGGAGAAGAGGATTGAGGGCCGGTGCACCGCAACACAGGCCGTCTACCCGAACCCGCCCGCGCTGTGCAGCAGCCTGCCTTCGACGAAGACTGCGACGATCGTCTCGGGCCGCTCCAGGCTGCCGATGTCGGTCAGCGGATCGCCGTTCACCAGCAGCAGATCGGCTGACAAGCCCTCGCGGATGCAGCCCGTCTCTTCGCCAAGGCCGCAGAGGTCCGCCGCATGGACGGTTGCGGCGCGGAGAGCGTCCACCGGCGACAGGCCCTGCTCGACCATGAGCCGCAGCTCCTGAGCGTTCTCGCCGTGCAGGTTGCCGGGCGTGCCGGCGTCCGTTCCCGATGCCAGGCGGACTCCGGCCTTCATCGCTTTTCTGAATGATTCGCTGTGCGTTTGGCCGATCATCTCCGCCTTTTCGAGCACGAACGGCGGCACACCACCGGCGGCGCCGAGCCGGTTGATGTTCATCGGCGCGGCAAGCGTCGCCACCAGGTAGGTGCCGCGTGTCAGCATCTCAGCGATGCTCTCGTCCGAGAGATAGATCCCGTGCTCGATCGAGTCAATCCCGGCCAGGACGGCGTTGTGGATGCCTTCGGACGCCTGCGCGTGCGAAGCGGTTTTCACCCGTGCCTTGTGCGCCTCTTCCACCCCCGCCCGCAGCTCCTCCAGGCCAAGTTGTGGCGCCCGCGGATCGACGTTGGGTGTCATCACACCGCCGCTTGCCATCATCTTGATCGCGCGAGCGCCCGCCTTCAGCTGCTCCCGAACGGCTTTGCGCACCTCATCGGCTCCGTCGGCTTCGCGCCCGATCGGCCAGCCGTGCCCGCCCGTCATCGTAATCATCCGTCCCGCGGCGATCACACGAGGGCCATCGATCAGCCGTTCGCGGATCGCACGGGCGAGATCGCAGTTCACGGCGTGGGGAGCGCCGAGGTCGCGCACCGTCGTGAAGCCAGCCTGCACTGTCTTGCGGGCATTGTTCTCGGCCCGCCACGAGTGGAACGGAATCGGGTCGGCCGCGCTCAATGCCTCGTCCGCTTTGCCCATGAAGCAGAGGTGGACATGGCAGTCGATCAGGCCGGGGAGCAGCGTGCGCCCACCGCCGTCCAGTACACGGGCGCCGTCCTGCGCAAGGTCGGTCCCAACCCCCGCAATCCGGCCATCTTCGATCCGGACGCTCAGACCGGGACGCAGGGTGCCGGCATCGGTATCGAACACGCTCACATTGGTGATGACAGTTGTCTGCGGTGATTCAGTCACGAGTGCCTCCCGAATTTGTCAGCAAATGACCAAGCTGATCAGGTGGACTTCGGAATCCCCTTGATCCCCGGCTCCATGTCGATGTCCATTGCCTGGAGCACTCTGGCAACACAGTTGTAGAACGCAATCGTCAGCGTCAACTCCAGCACCTGTTGTTGATCGAAATGCCGGTGCACCTCTGCGGCGGTATTGTCCGCGATCTGCACTGTGCGGGTGGATTCGGCCGCATAGGCGAGCAGCGCACGGTCGGGCGCGCTGAACGGAGTCGGGTCATCTTTCAACAGGGCGGCGACCTGTGCGTCGGTGACACCTTCTCGCTGCGCGATCGGCAGGTGGTGACCCCATTCGTAGTTCGCACCGGTCAGGCGGGCCACCTGGATGATCGCAAGCTCACGGCTGCGGGCATCGAGCGAGACCGAGCCGTCGCGGTCGTACCCGCGCAGCGTCTCTGCGAACGCTGCCCAGCGGGCCATGAGTTTGCCGTTGTATCCCAGCAACTGGTAGAGGTGGCCGGGCGCACTGCCGCGCGCGGCCTGCATTCTCGACCACTCCTGCTTCGTCGCTTCGGATGCCGTCTCCTCAGTCAGATACGGTAATCGTGCCATAAACGATACCTCCGTTGGTGCACATTGCCCGCGCGGGCAGCCGCGCCCCATTCTTGCACGGCACGGCGCTGTGCGCACATTGACGTGGTGAGCCTGCACCCCGTCTGCGATACTGAACGCGTCGGCGACCGAGCGGGGAGGCGAAGAGCATGAAATTCTGTGGGGAATGCGGCACAGCGACGCGTCTCACTGCCGATGAGCACGGCTCTGAGCGGCACCACTGCGCTGCCTGCGGCTGGTCATATTACAACCCGCCCACCCCGGTTACGCTTGTACTGGTGACGACCGACGATGGCAAGATCGTCTACACGCGTAAGAAGCACTTCGCACCGGGGCGCTGGTCGGTCGTGTCAGGCTTTATTCCTCGGGGCGAACGGGCGGAAGATGCCGCAGTGCGCGAGGTGCTTGAGGAGACGGGCCTGGAAGTCGAGCTGGTGCGCTTCATGGGCACCCACGTCTACGCGCCGCTGCCGGAGCAGATCGTGATCGCTTTCCACTGCCGCGTCGTAGGTGGTGATCCACGCCCGATGG
>JBBRGK010000473.1:0-3346 GCA_038240805.1 Dehalococcoidia bacterium
GCCGGGGCGTTTGGTCACTGGCAACGACTCGCCGGTAAGCATCGATTCGTCGAGTGCACTGCTGCCTTCGATGACGACGCCATCGACCGGCACTTTCTCGCCCGGGCGCACACGTAGCTGGTCGCCTTCGTGCACGTGGGACAGCGGCACGTCCTCTTCGCTGCCATCGGCATTGATTCGACGCGCGGTCTTGGGTGCCAGGCCGAGTAGCGATTTGATGGCCGCCGACGTCTGAGATCGTGCCTTGAGTTCGAGGATCTGACCCAACAGGGTCAAGGATATGATCACCGCAGCTGCCTCGAAGTAAACCGCGACACGCCCGCCGACGACAAAGGTTGCCGGAAACAGGTGAGGCGCAACCGTGGCGACGACGCTGTAGAGGAAAGCAACACCGGTGCCCAGGCCGATCAGTGTCCACATATTGGGACTGCGGTTGATCACTGATTGAACGCCGCGTTTGTAGAACGGCCATCCGGCCCACAGCGCAACGGGCAGGGTCAACACCAACTCGACCCAATTCTGGGTGTCACCGTGAAACAAGGCCAACTGGTGGCCGGCCATCGCCAGCACCATGACCGTCACCGACAGCGGCAAGGTCCACCAGAAGCGGCGCAAGAAGTCGACCAGCTCCGGGTTCTCTTCATCTTCCAGCGTCGGCATGACGGGCTCGAGTGTCATGCCGCACTTGGGGCAAATGCCCGGATGGTCCTGACGGATCTCCGGATGCATCGGGCAGGTGTAGGTCGTACCGGCCTGCGCCGGCTCGGGAGCCGTTGGCGCAGCATCTCGAACGCCCGTGACGTACTTCTGCGGTTCGGCGCTGAACTTCGTCTGGCACTTGGCGCTGCAGAAGTAGTACGGATGACCCTCGTACTCGACGCGGTGCGCGGACTGCGCCGTGACGTTCATGCCGCAGACCGGGTCCTTCAAACCGTCCGCTGTCTTTGCTTTCGCGTCCTGTTCATGATGGTTGTGATGCGCGTGACCCGCTTGCGCGTGTCTGGAAGGCATGTCCATGATTTACTCCTTACGCATGTCGGGCGATTCGGGCTGATCACCCTGAATCCCGTGCCCGCCGTGACTGCCACGGCCTCCGTGGCCATGAAACAGGTGCATCAGGGGGCAGGCCAGCAGCAACAGATAGATCCAGTTGCCGGCGACATGCTCCCAGTGCTCGCGCAGCAGGTAGAAGCCGGCGACGAGGCCAACCATCAGCAATGCGGTTTTCAGTGGCCGGCTCAGACCGGGCGACTCGCGTTTGGCGGGGCGGTGATCAGGGTGTGTCGTGCTCATGAGAACTCTCCTTCGTTGTCAGCTCGGTGCGTTGGGCGCATTGCTCTGCATCAAATATAGACCTTCCCATCGTGGGAATGTCAAGGGGGTAAATGTCAAGGGCATTCGGACGGAACCGGACCCATTACTTGGCGTCCACGTAACGGGATCCGGTTCAACAACACCGTCTGATCAGCGTGGCTGTCGGCTCGTCCCACGGCTGCCAACAGCAACAGGCGGCTGGTCAACGCCTCGCGGCTCACTGTTGGGTTGGCCGCCCGCACATACCAGCTCCACCAGTTGTAGACCAGGGCCACCGCGAGCGGGATCTGGCTGCGATGCATGTCCTGCATGGCGAAGCCACCTGATGTTGCCAAGGGCCACTCAGGCAGAAAGTCGCAGCGACTGCGATTCAGAACCGCCGGCGTGTCGAATGCCGCTGTGAGGCTTTGACTGCATTGCCATCCACGCTCCAGGTGAAGTGCTCGTACACGCCTGTCCAGTACAGACCGAACGCAAAGCCGAACAACAGCTCTTCGGTGGGTATGCCGTACACCAGCCCGCCTCTGACTGCGGCCAGGTTCCAGACCGCAGCGATGTAGCCGGGCGCGAGCCACTTCAATCCCAACATGAATACCGCGTACCGCGCGAAGAACAGAAGCCCCCGACGAAGGATTTGCGCCGGAGTTCCGGGCGACAGAGATTCGACGCGATCGCGCCCAGCACCAGACCGGCAAGCACCGCATAGATTGGATTCCAGTGCAGGAGGTAGAGCGGCACAAACGCAATCAACGGCAACAGCAGTTCCCAGCGGTGCAGTCGGTGCTCGGGCGCCTGGCGTAGCGCAGCCCAGGGAATCAGAAAAGCGCTCGACCAGATGAGCCTGACGTAGTGCTGCTTTACGGCGCGTGTCCCGGCGGGGGCAGCGCTCGGATGGCGTGCGCGCTCATAGCCAACCGTTCTTGAAACCCGCCCGCCTCAACCCGTTGACGATGGCAGGGCAAGTCCTCATCAACTGCCAAAGCAAACCGGACCGGTAGTTCTCGCACATCAGCACCACCGGGCCGAGATTGATGCCGAAGTGGTAGGGCGAGGTCCAGCCTGCGCCGGGGTGTTCGGTGTTCGGAAAACTCAGATTGAAGCTGCACCTGAAGCAGTATTCGCCGGACGCCTGCGGATACGCGTCCTGAAAGTGGCGCACTGTCGGCAACACGATCTCGGGGGCGAACGGCAGCGATGCGACCACGGCCCAGGGGGCGACGGTGCCGTCGTCGGGACCGTACGGCGCGCCTCGGGCGACATAGTCGAAAAACGAGCGTCGGGTGCCGCGACTTCGACGCGTCGTCCGCCCTGGCCCGTCGCTCGCGGTCAGACCCCAGAAGTTGGCGCTATAGCCAGCGAACCCGCGCGGGTTGCGGATCGCATACTCCTGCTGCGTATAGGTCGCGCGGCGGCTGTTCTCGCAATAGTCAATGCCTTTGTCCCGCGCGAATGCATCCTGAATGCCACGAAAATCGATCCAGAAATGGGAGTATTGGTGGATGAAGAGCGGACCGGCGTAGACGAACTCGTACCCGTATATCTGCTTCCATTCATAGGTGGAGGTCCATGCCGTGTAGCTCTCCGCTGGCAAAGGGTGCGTCGGTGATCCCAGCCCGAGGATGTACAGCAGCACCGCCTCGTCGTAACCTTCCCAGCGGTAAGGCAGAAACCCGCCTTCAGGCCTCCATCCGTGCGTGACCGTTGCGCCGCCATCACACGCCCAGGTCCAATCGGCACGACGGTAGAGCGCGTCGGTCAGCGTCCTGACGGCCTGTTCGTCTTCATTGTCCTGCTCGAAATACGCGGCTGCGGCAAGCATGCCCGCGAGCAGGAAACTGCTGTCGACGGTGGACAACTCGCACTGGCCGGCACGGCGGCCAGTATCCATCGTCAGGAAGTGATAGTAGAAGCCTTTGTGCCCGGTCGCGTCGGGCGCCGGTCCGTGCGGACTGGCCCAGAAGAAGCGGAGCACCGCCAACGTGCGCTGCAGCGCTTCGTCGCGCGTCATCCAGCCGCGCTCTACGCCTACCGG
>JBBRGK010000474.1:0-3343 GCA_038240805.1 Dehalococcoidia bacterium
GCAGTCGGTAGGGTGGAAAGGAAAACTGCGTCCGGAGGTGGGGCGATGACGACAGGACTGGTGACGATTACGCCGCGGCTGCTGCCCGATCTGCGGCTGGGCCGGCGCTTGCAGGCGTTGGTCGAGGCGCTGGGTCGGCACGCCGAGGCACGCCTCGGCCAGGCGCTGCCCAACTGGGCCGCCCGCAAGGCCGCCTACCGCTTCTTCGCCCATGAGCAGCTCACCCCGGCCCTGATCCTGGGCGCGGCACGGCCGGCGGTGGTGCAACAGGTCGCCCAGGCGCCTGGCGTGGTGCTGGCCATTCAAGACACCACCAGCCTCAACTTCAGCCACCGCCCGGCGAGCAGCGGCCTCGGTCCACTCGGTCCGACAGCCGCTCAGGGCTTCTACGTCCATTCCAGCCTGGCGGTCGATGCCGAGCGTGGTCTGCCCCTGGGCTTGCTTGCTCAGCAGCTCTGGGCGCGGCCGCCGGCTGCCAGTCGCAGTCGCACGACGCGGCGCAAGCGGCTTGCCGGCGAGAAGGAAAGCAAGCGTTGGGCGGACGTCGAGGCGGCGAGCCTGGCCGGGTTGCCGGAGACGGTGCCCGTGGTCAGTGTGGCGGACCGTGAAGGCGACCTCTTTAGCTGGTTTGTGGCAACACGGCCGGCCAATGCGTATCTGCTGGCACGGGTGGCGCAGACGCAGCGCGGCACGCAGAGCGGCCAGAGCGTGTCTGCCGCCGCAGCGGCTGCTCCGGTGGGCGGACACTACGCGGTCGCGATTCCGCACGCTCCCAACCGGCCGCCGCGCACGGCACGCTGCCGGGTACGCTGGACGACGGTGACGCTCAGCCCACCGCAGAACGGACGGCGCGAAGCAGGCCAGCGTACGCCGGTGACGCTGTGGCTGCTGCTGGTCGAAGAGGAGGCGCCGCCGGCTGGTGTGGCGCCGCTGCAGTGGCTGCTGCTGACCAGCTGGCCGGTCGAGACCTGGGAGGATGCCGTGCACTGCATCCACTGGTACACACTGCGTTGGCTGATTGAGCGCTATCATTTCGTGCTCAAGTCCGGCTGTCAGGCCGAGGCATTGCAGCTGCAAACCGAGGCGCGCCTGGAACGGGCGGTCGCCGTCTACTGTCTGGTGGCGGTGCAGGTATTGTGGCTGACCTATCTGGGCCGCGAGCAGCCAGAGCTGCCCTGCGAGCTGGCGCTGGATCGAGACGCCTGGCAAACGCTCTGGTTGCTCGGCGACCCCGCTGCAGCCTTGCCAGAGACGCCGCCGCCACTGGGCGAAGCGATGCGGCGGGTGGCAAAGCTGGGCGGCTTCCTGGCGCGGCGCAGCGATGGTGACCCTGGCCCGCTCACGATCTGGCGCGGGCTGGATCGGCTCCGTGATCTGGTTGCTGGCGTTCACCTCGCCCGTCGCCTCCTGCCTGAACAGACTTATGGGTAACGAAGAGATACTAGGGGAAGGGACGATACGGTATCGTGCTATCTTGATATTGGGTAGTATCGGGGTCATGTTCTGGTAACGCCTGCCGCTGCCGGCTGCAGGACCCGGTCGAGGAAGTCGCTGACAATGGCGTTGTACCGGGTGGCCGCCTCGTAGTAGACGTTGTGGGGCGCTCCTTCGATTGCGTGGTACTCGGAGGCAGGCACGAGGGCGTGCAGACGCTCACAGGCCGGCTTCAGCCGGTCGAGGTCACCGACGATGATCGACATCGGTGAGCGGATTGCGCCGACCCGTTCGCCAAGGGTGGCCCGGTCGGCGAGGGTGCGGCTGCGCGATCGGGGATAGCGCATCGCTTCGAGCCTCGTGGCGGTTGAGCGGATGCGAAGGTATCGCTCGTACATGCGTGGCTCGCGCTGCTTAAAGCCGTCGGTCAGCGAATCGCCGATCGGCAGGAAGAGCACGTCCGGGCTGAGGGGCGTCGTTGAAAGCGGCGGTGTGCTGCCGTCCATGATGCCCATCCCCGATGGGATCAGCGCCGCCGCCGTGTCCGGGTGCCGTGCCGCCCAGCGCAGGAGGGTGTCGCCGCCCATCGAGTTTCCCGCGATGATGGGCCGTTCGATCCCCATCGCTTCGAGGAAACCCTGCAGCTCGTCAGCGCGATCGGGCTCCTCTTCGTCACGGGGAGAGTTCGAGGAGTGGCCGTGATTTACGCTGTCGTAGGCGATGACGTGGTAGCGGTCGCGGAAGGCAGCGAACTGTTGCCACCATGCCTCACCGCAGGAGCTATTGCCATGCAGAAAGAGAAGCGGTTGGCCGCTGCCCTCCTCCTGGTAGTAGATATCTGTGCTGCCGATCTCGATCCAGGGCATTTCGTCCTCCATCAAACTTCGGGAGCCTGATCCGGTCAGCTGCTGAAACTTGTTTCAGCAGCTGATGGCCTCGCACTTGCGCCCGTTTCACCCGGATACAGTAGCACTCGCCAAAGCCTCTGCTAGCTTTTGCCTTCTTCCCTGTACATGACATCGCGCGACTGCCGGAACGCATCCCAGCCCTGCTCCCGCAAGACCCGCAGATGCTCGTTTGTGCCGCCGTCGCCTTCGCTGGCAGCTTTCACGATCGGGTCGGAGCGATAATCGAGCGCAGCGCGGAAGCCCGCAAGCTCGTGCGTCCGGTTCACCAGCAGCTTGTTCAGGCGTACGGCTTTTTCCGGCAGGGCGGCCAACTTTTTGGCGATCTTTTCCGCCTCGTCGATCAGGGAGGCGGCAGGCACCACGCGGTTGACGAGTCCGAGCCGCTGCGCCTCGACTGCGTCCACCATTTCGCCAAGCAGGAGCAGTTCTTTGGCCTGCTTGAGCCCGATCAGGAACGGCGCAATCAGCAAGGGCGGACCGAAACCATGCCGGATCTGAATCTCACCGAACTTCGCATCGTCGGCCGCAATCGTCAGGTCGCAGATCCCCGCCAGCTCGCAGCCCTGACCGACCGCGTGACCATTGACGGCGGCGATCACGGGCTGCGGCATCTGCCAGATCGCCATGAAGATCTCCATGCCGCCTGGCGTTGGCAGACCGTCGTCGGGCGGCGTGGACTGAATGTCACCGCCGGCGCAGAAGGAACGGCCTGCCCCGGTGAGGATGACCGCCTTGACATCGGTGTCGGCACGCGCCAGGTCCAGCGCCCACATCAGGCGGCGGCGGATCGACCAGTTGACCGCGTTGAGGACAACAGGGCGGTTCAGGGTGATGCGGGCGAAGCCCTCATCTTTCTCGTAGAGCACGTCGTCCAGCGACGGCGGTGGAATTTCCGGTTGTTGGGCTGAAGTCATGGGTCACATTCCGATCAGGTCCGCTTTGCGGACCGTGTTTTGCATCAGGCGAGCCGAGGCGGCATCGACCATGACGCCGTCGATGGC
>JBBRGK010000475.1:0-3335 GCA_038240805.1 Dehalococcoidia bacterium
GGCGCGGAAACGCGCGCAAGAGAATGCCGCCCGCGGCCTACCGATTGGAGACTTCATCGCTACATTGGTAATCCATGAAGGTGGACCCATCAAAATTGGGCACATTAACCTGCAAAGTGCCCATTGCGACCTGACAGGAGAGCCGGCTGCCTTGCTCGCTGCTGTAACATCAACAGTGAGGGTTTAACCGTCCGGCCCGTATGGGTAACAGGTAAAGGCCAGGGTATGACGTACGAATTGTGGGACACCGAGAGTCGCAACGTAATCGGTGAGTTTGAATCTGAGGCCGACGCACTGGCGGCTGTTCTCGAGGCTGTGCAACTCAACGGTGTTGAGTCGGTCGCGGCATTTACGCTCATCGGGGCGTTCGATGATGGCGAGGTAAAGGGTCTCGCCGGGGGCGGGGAGCTCGTGGACCTGGCGCGGCGGCAAGAATCGTTGCCGGCGTAGTTACCGACGCAGGACAAAACCGAACGCTTGATGGCGCCGACCGGTCGTAGCTGCTGCGGCAGGAGCCAGCAGAACTATCTCTGTGGCCGTCTCCTTTACTGAGGCGGCAGCAGCTCGGTGTCGTAGCGAGCCATCACGGCGGCGACGGCAGTCATGTCCGGCGGGCCTGCGGTCCAGATCTGCGAGACGGCCTCCAGGAACTGCAACTGATGGGGCGTCATCGTCAGCAGGAACCGCACCGGCACTGTGCCCGGGTTCGTGAAGCGGTGTGGGGTGCCTGCCGGTACCATCACAAAGCTGCCCGGCCCGTGGCGTCCCTGCTCATTCCCCGCCATCAGGTCCAGCTCGCCTTCGAGCACGTACCAGCTCTCGGCGCCCTGGCGATGAATGTGGGTGGGCGGCGAACCTGCTCCCGGCGGCACCACCATCTCCACGATCACGAGCTGGCCGGCGGTCCGCTCGCCGGCTTCCTTGACGGTCAGGCGCATCGCCCCGATGCCAAAGGTCGAGCCATCGCCGGGACCAAGAACGCGGGCACCGGTCTCAGTGCTTCTGGAGCGTGCGGGGTCGCGTGGTGCTGTCATGCCGGCCATCCCTCGCTGATTGCTGCAGCGATGGTAGCGCATGTCCGAATCGCGCAGCGACTCACTCTTAGATTCATTGAAACCAATTCCTGGTTGGCAGGCATTTCGCTCGACGCGGTTCACGCGCCGTCGGGCCAGAAGGCGGCCCAGGCTGGCCACGCGCCTGGCAGCGGCGCTTCGTCGCGGGGGCGGTCGGGCCAGCGCATGCGCTGACCGCCGATTGGGCGTTCGAGCATGTCGACACCGTAGAGCGCCATCGACCGGCGGCGCACGAAGTACCATTGCTCGCCGCGGCGCTCGTAGGTGTCCCAGTACTGCATCGCCTGGATCACCCAGCTTGCGCCCAGCTCGTGCTCGGCGCGGCAGTAGACGACCCCGTGCGCGTGGTCGGCGTCGTCGAGGTCGATCACGTGGTTGCCGACCAGGTGAAAGCTGGTCGTGAAATGGCGCAGAATGCGATCAAAGTAGGCACGCAGGGCAGGGCGGCCAGACTCCGAGCGACCGACCCGCACGTTGTCCACGAACAGGTTGACGAGATAGTCCAGGTCGCGGGTATCAACCCCAAGCGCGTAGCGGCTGGCAAGCTGGCGAATCTGTTCGTACGCCTCAAGCCCCAGCAGTCGCTCGGTGAGATCAGCCGGCATAGGGAACCTCCGGGTTCAGGCCACCCCATTCGAGTGTGTACCGGGTTGCGTTGGCCGCCAGAGGAAGCCTCCAATGAGCGGCGCGCAGCACCGGATCGGCATGGGCCGGATCGTGAGACATGCGTCTGTGCTTCACATGCGAAGCAAGGGCACGCTAGCATCGTCTTGACAGCCTGTCAACGGCGGCCTAATCACCACCAGCCGCACGGCGGCAGGTTCGGCAGCAACGCTGGCTTATTCGGAGCAGCCGCACAGCCACGGGGCGGCAATTAGAAGTAGAAACAGCACAAGAGGAGAAGCTGATGCAGATCGGTGTGGTCTTTCCCCAAACCGAGTTCGGCGATGACCCCGGCCTGATCCGGGACTACGCGCAGGCAGCCGAGGAGCTGGGCTACTCCCACATCCTCGCCTACGACCACGTCCTCGGCGCCGTACACGCCGGACGGCAGCCTCCGCTCACCGGCCCGTACACCGAGGAGACGCCGTTCCACGAGCCGCTGGTGCTGTTCGGCTACCTGGCCGGCGTCACCCGCACGATCGGGCTGATGACCGGCGTTCTGATCGTCAGCCAGCGGCAAACCGCGCTCGTGGCAAAGCAGGCCGCGGAAGTTGACCTGCTCAGCGGCGGCCGGCTCCGGCTGGGCATCGGCACCGGCTGGAACTACGTTGAGTACGACTCGCTGGGGATGGAGTTTCGGAAGCGGGGGCGGATGCAGGAGGAACAGGTGGAGGTGCTGCGCCGCCTCTGGAGCGAGCCGGTGGTGGACTTTTCGGGAAGGTTCCACCGGATCGAACGGGCCGGGATTCGCCCAATGCGGCCAGGCTCGATCCCGATCTGGTTCGGTGGCTCAAGCGACGCAGTGCTCGACCGGGCCGCCCGGCTTGGCGACGGCTTCGTCTTCAGCCGGCTTTCGAGCCTGGCAACCGGCGGCATCCAGAAGATCCGCGAGCGGGCCGCAGTCGCTGGCAGGCAGCTCGGCGATTTCGGCTTCGAGGTCCAGCTACCGTACGCGCCGGGCGCGGAGATCTGGGCTCAGGAACTGGAGCGCTGGCGGGAGGCAGGCGGCAGCCGCGCCAGCATCAACACGATGGGGGCCGGTCTGCGCACTCCGGCGGACCATATTGACGCGCTGCGCCGCTACCGCGAGGTTGCAGCCGCCTTTGCGGGAGAGCCCGCCTCGTAGCAGGGTGAGCTCGCCCCGGCGCCTCGATGGGCGCCATTACTAGCGCAGCTCGAGCGCCATCGTCGCACCGGTGGGTATCGTCGCAGACTGGACGTTATGTACTTCTCTTCGTGCTTGACAGTGCGTAACGCTCTTGGTACCGTTTGATTTGTTTCGCATGTGAAGGATAGTTTACGGCGTTGCGCAATGGTGAACGCCGGGCGGGGCCGCTGAGGATCTCCAATGGCGCTTCTGCCTTACCTTGTTCGGCGGCTGCTGATCAGCATCCCGGTCGTCCTGCTGCTTGCGATCGGCGTGTTCTCGATGGTCGACCTCTTTCCCGGCACCCAGGTGGATGCACTGACCGGCGAGACGCGCCTGGCGCCGGAGCAGGAGGCGCTGCTGCGCCACGAGCTCGGGCTAGACAGACCCTTTCTCGTCCGCTTCGCCGACTGGGGCGGGCACGCCCTGCGCGGCGACCTCGGCACCTCGCG
>JBBRGK010000476.1:0-3334 GCA_038240805.1 Dehalococcoidia bacterium
CGGCGGATGAGGCGAGAGCGCCGCGACCGCCGCTCGACATCCGTCCCCGGTCCGTAGGCCTCCACGAAAGCGAGCTGCTGCTCGTTCTCCGAGAAATCCTCCATCCCCCGCTCTGCCGCAAACGCCACCAGGCTCGGCAGCGCAGGCGCTTCCTCGATCCGACCTGCATCGAACTCAACAAGCCGTGCCGTTCCCGGCTTCGCATGGCGGCGTGCCGCCGCCGCGAACTCGCCCCTGATCCAGGCGATCGTCGACTTGACCTTGCGCAGATCCTCGTGCTCGCCCTCGAGCGACAGATAGCGGTCCCAGCTCGCTTGAACGTCGACGCCCTGGACCACCGCCCGCATGAAGGCGAAGTGGCCGGGGCTGAGCTTGCGGGATGACTGCTTCACGGCATCAACTACCGTCTCGCGTCAACTTGAACCACCGGGGAACCTCGCGGGCCTGGTGGCGTCGTCGCCAGTCAGTGCCAAACTCCCCCTCCCATGTCGATCGAACGCATCAAAGAGCTCGAGCGCCGCTTGTTCGCTGCGCTGGCTACTGCCCTGAAGAACGCCAAAGACACTGATCCAGCCTGGCGCAAGTTCAAGGCGTCTGTCGATCACGGACCAGCTCAAGACCGCAAGCCTCAGAACGGCACGTCGTCATCCGGCTCCGAAGGATCCTGCGCCGGCGACCCCGGCCCCTGATCCCTTGCGTTGCCACCGCCTTCGATCTGCGCATTGCCGAGCGACTCCTCAAGCGCCTTCTCGACAGCGTCGATCCGCTCCTTGCAGACCTTGTGAGCGGCGAGCGACTCGCTGACGATGGTCGTCAGGTTGTCGATGTCGGGCTCCTGTTGCGATCGCAGCGTCTGCGCGTGCTTCTGCAGAACGGCGTACGCCTCCTTGAAGGTCTTCATCTCGCTCATGGCTTCTCCTTGCTTCGGCGTACCGAGGCGTTGATCGTTCCGTCTTGGAACTGCACCTGCAGATCCTTGGCCTGGTCAGCAGCCGCCGCGCTGGTGACGACCTGCCCAGCTGCGCTGTGCACCACTGCGAAGCCGCGCCCTAGCGTCTTGTCGGGTCCCTGGGCCACCACCTCTCTGAATGTCGCCTCGGCAGCGTCCCGTCCCCATCGCAAGGTGTTGCGTGCGAGGCGGTCGACCTCATCGACGAGCGTCTGCGTGCTGTGGCGCTGCGCGGCGGCGCCGGAGGCAGCGTCGGCGCCCACCTGCGAGACGAGCGCGGACGATCGGGCACGGGCGGTGGCTAGGCGGCCGCCGGCACCGGCGCGGACATCCGAGAGCGACTGCAAGGTGCGCCGGGCAGCATCGTGCAGGGTGCGCTGGATGCTGCGCTGGACGGTCGCCAGTCGCTCCTGGACTTCCGCGCGAGCGCGGGCGACCGTCTCGACGACGCGCCGCCTGGTGTCGGCTTCGAGGTCGTCGATGTCCTTGCGTCGGGTACGCAGCTGCCGCATCGCGAGTCCGGCCACTTCGTCGAAGGCCGTCTGCGACTCCCGCGCCCGCTTGACGATCAGCGCCTGGATGCCCGCGATGACCTTGCTCGGGGTATCGAAGCGCTGGTGCGCAACCTCGTCGAGGATCGTGTTGTCGCGCTCATGGCCGATGCCGGTGAGGACCGGAACCGGACTCATGCAGACGAAGCGGGCCAGTTCGTAGTCGTTCAGCCAGGCCAGGTCATTGACGGCGCCGCCGCCACGGATGATGACGATCGCGTCGGGCAGGCTCTCGCCAGGCCAGCTCGCGATGGCGGCCGCGACGGCTTCGCGGATCGATGCCGGCGCTCCCTCGCCCTCGAAGCGGCTGTGCGCGTAGACCGCTTCGCAGAGGCCGTGCCGTTGCAGTCGGTCGGCGTCGCGCGCGAAGTCCCCCAGCCCGGCGGCGCGCGGCGGCGAGACGACGAGCAAGGTCCGGTAGTCCCAAGGGGGCGCAAGCTCGCGGTTGCGCCCGAAAATGCCTTCGGCGGTCAGCTGCTCGCGGATCTGACGCTTCTTCGCCTCGAGGTCGCCCAGCGTGTAGTTCGGGTCGATCGCATCGACGTGCAGGGTCAGCCCGTACTGGGCGCTGAACTCGGGCTTGGCCCGGATCAGCACCTTGATGCCTGCAGCGAGCCGCACTCCGGTCGCCTGCTGGAACGTGCCGAGAACCCGATCAACGTCGCGCCCCCAGACGATGGCCCTGGCCTTGGCGATGAGCGAGCCTCCCACGTCGCGCTCGGCCAGTTCGAGATAGACGTGCGGGTCGCCGTCGACGCGCACGACTTCGGCTGTTGTCCATACGCCTTGTCGGAAGGCTTGCTCGACAGCAGTGGCCACGCCGGCCAGCAGCTGCGAGAGCGGCACGCCCTTGGTTGGCGTCGTCAGGTCCTGGCTAGCGAGCTTTGCGGGATCGACGGGTAGCCAGCTTGTGAAAACCTCGAGGTCACGTCCGATGGGTACGAACCACTTGCGCGCCTCGCTGTCCCAGCGAGCACCTTTTGCCTTGGCTTCGGCTTTGTCCTTGAACGGAACGTTCAGGTACGTGGTCATGGAGCGATCTTTCGCGGCGGCGCTAGGCCAGCCAGCGGAGAAGAGCGTCGTTCACGGCGGCAGGATCGTCTCGCATCACCCAATGCCCGGCATCGATGGCGGCGACTTCGCACCCCGGCTGTTCGGCCAACGCGCTGGCCCACCCCGGCGAGTGGAACATGAACGGCTTGTGGTGTCCGTAGATGAAAAGTAGCGGACACGCGAGCTCGAGGCTGTGCGCGTCGCGGTACGAACCGTGCGATCGCGTCCAGAGGATGTCGTAGGGATAGTTCATCCCGGCATGGATCCGGTCCATCGGCGCCGGTGCCTTGGCGGCGCGCGCCTTGGCGCGCGTCATGGCGTCGCCAGCCCGTCCGCCGATACGCCACGCGGCTGCCAGCCACAGCTGATAGCTGGCGGTCATTGCCTTTGCGGCCGCTGTGAGAGAGGCGACATGAGCCGGCGATCCGGCGTCGCCGATGTCGATGCCGATGACACGGTCGATCCGGTCGGGGCGCAGCATGGCGTACTGATAGCCGAAGAAGCATCCCCAGTCATGCAGCAGGAGGATGATCGGCTGGTCGGGACTGACCAGGTCGACTACCTTGTCGAAGAGCGTCAGCATGCCTTCCAGCGAAGTCGCTCGGCGCACCGACCCAAGCTCGAACCCGGGCAGCGTGACGCGGACGCAGCGGAACTGACCACGCAAGGCGTCGACCTGTGCATCCCACAAAGCGTGGGTGTCCGGCCACCCGTGCAGCATCAGCACCACAGGACCGCGGTCGCCGTCGACGAACACCTCCACGCCGTCGATCTGGGTGGA
>JBBRGK010000477.1:0-3314 GCA_038240805.1 Dehalococcoidia bacterium
CAGGAACTTGGCGAGGCAGCCGAGTATGCCGGGATGAACGCCTTCTACAACCTGCGCCGCCAGGGCGGGTAGACGACGCCGTGCAGGAACCGACGCAGCGAATCTCCCCCGTGGTCTTCCCGGAGCACTGGGACCTACCGGTTCGACCGGACTCCGGATCTCCCATTTCACTGGATGCTTTCCGGCAGACGGAGTTCCAGCTAAAAAGCGATCTGCGACTGCTTCACGAGGGGATGAACCTTCAGCTCCGCGTCGTGGCCGAATCATACCCGGCTCGTCACCGGACGCACGCTACTGCAGTGCTGCTGATGTACTGGTCACGAGCGTTCCACTACATCAGCGATTCGGCGCAGCTGCTACCACGCGGCTCCTACGTGAGCATACCGCCGCTCGTGCGCTCGGCGTGCGAGTGCATCGCGGCGGCGGTGCAGCTCAGTGGCGAAGAGCTGGGTGACTTTTTAGCCTTCATGGCAGAAACGCTCCGGCCGCACGAACAGGCACGGGCGACCGAAATCGGCCGAGGCAGCTATCACGCTGGCGGCACATTGGCGAGCAACCAGGAGCTAGGGCTGGTCTACCGGACCGCCACCGAGCTTGCCCGGCCGCACTTCGGCGCCACCCTGATCGAGGTTGCGCCTGAATCCAACCTCCAAAAGCTCTCTGTGGCGTTTGGCGATCAGGCTTTTCACTTCGGCCTGGCGCAGATCGAACTTGGCTGGCTGCTGTCCCTGAGTTCAGTCCTGCTGAAGACGGCACTCGACTGCGGAGAACTACTTGGCACCAGCGATGAAACCGGGCGGGCGAT
This sequence comes from Dehalococcoidia bacterium, assembly GCA_038240805.1. Taxonomy (GTDB): domain Bacteria; phylum Chloroflexota; class Dehalococcoidia; order CAUJGQ01; family CAUJGQ01; genus JBBRGK01. Next base: position 806 of record JBBRGK010000477.1, read on the forward strand.
CAGCGGCTTTATGGAGCGCACCGCAGCGATGGTGAACTCCGCCGGCAGGTGCCGGATCGATGAGATCGAGGAGGGGCTGGAGCGACGCTTTCTGATCAGCAATTTTCGCCGCCAGCCCGCAGGGGCTCCGCGGCGGCTGTTGCTGTAGTCGTTAACAGTTGTCGAGTGCACGCTGGCGTCAGAATTTTTCGCAGGCCAGAGAGTTTGCATGCCCTGCAAGCGGCCGCGCCGGCTGTGCCTCTGCCACGCTTGCGTTAACGGCGCAATGCAGTGATATCGTACGGATGAGAATTGACAGAAGACGGCAGGGTCCCTACCGATCGATGGCCGGGGCCGGCGAAGGAGACGTGGGACGATGGTAACAAGAATCGGCATCAACGGCTTTGGACGAATCGGACGGCAGGTACTGAAAGCGTTGATCGAGCGGCACCCAGACGAGCTTGAGGTTGTGGCTCTGAACGACCTGGTCAACACGTCCACGAATGCGCATTTACTTAAATACGACTCGAACTACGGCCGCTTTCACGGCAGCGTCGAAGCCGGAGAAGATTCGCTGGTTGTGAACGGCAATGAGATCCACGTCACCAGGTTTTCCGACCCCGGACAGATCCCCTGGAAGCAGTTCGGCGTGGAACTGGTGGTCGAGTCCACCGGCGTCTTCACCGACGCAACCAAGGCGTCCGCCCACATCACCGGCGGCGGCGCGAAGAAAGTGATCATCTCCGCCCCCGCGAAGAACGAGGATGTCACGCTGGTGCTCGGCGTCAACCAGGAGCGGTATGAACCGCGCATGCATAACGTGATCTCGAACGCCTCGTGCACTACCAACGGGCTCGCGCCAATGGTCAAAGTTCTGCTCGACAGCTTCGGAATCATCAAGGGGCAGATGACGACCGTTCATTCATACACCAACTCGCAGCGGATACTCGACCTTGCAGCGAGCGATCTGCGCGAGGCGCGTGCGGGTGCGATGAACATCGTGCCCTTATCGACCGGCGCTGCCACGGCTCTGCGACTTGTCATCCCCGAAGTGGCAGGCAAGATCGACGGCAAAGCGTATCGTGTGCCAACTCCGACCGTATCGATCGTCGAAATCGTCGCCCTCACCGAGAAGAACACCAGCGTCGAAGAGATCAACGCGGCGATGTGCCGTGCAGCTGAAGGGCCGATGAAGGGGATCCTTGGGATCACGATGGACCCGGTAGTATCGATGGACTTTAAGGGCGACGAGCGTTCGGCGATCATCGATGGACTGTCCACGAACGTCGTTATGGACAACCTCGTGAAAGTCGCCTCCTGGTACGACAACGAGTGGGGATACTCCTGCCGTGTCTCCGACCTATGCCAGTTCGTCGCCTCTCGCGGCTTCTAAACCGGCGCCTGCGTTTACTCTTCGCCGTCGTCGGGCAGCGAAGGCAGCGTGAAGCGAAAGGCGGTGCCGCCTCCGGTACGGGCCTCGGCCCAGATACGGCCGCCCTGTATTTCAATCAGGCGACGGCTGACAGCCAGACCCAGACCCGCCCCCTGGGAGCCGGTGCGAACCGCATCAGCGGTTTTATAAAAGGGCTCGAAGACGCGATCCATATCCTCGGCAGGGATCCCGCTGCCCCGGTCGAGAACGCTGAAGAGCACGTCTTCACCTCGTGTCTTTGCAGCGATCTCGATCCTTCGGCCCTTGGGCGAGAACTTGACCGCGTTCTCCAACAGGTTTCGCAGCACCTGCTCCAGGTGCGCCGGGTCGGCATCGACCAGAGGCAGGTCTGCAGGAACTTCGACCGTTAGCGCGTGGTTACCTACACGGCCACCGAGATCGAGAATCACCTTATTAACAAAGCGATGCACGATCAGCGGCTCTGCCTGCACCTGCATTCCGGCCTGCGCTCGTGAGAGACTCAACAGATCCTCAACCAGATGATAGAGCCGCTCGGCCTCGTCGGCCATATCCTGCAAGAGCTGCCGTCGTACAGCGGGCTCCAACTGGTCGCCCCGCTTCAACAGTGTCAGGGCACCGCCCCGAACTGTCGTCGTCGGCGTCCGCAGCTCGTGCGACACGGTATTGATGAATTCGTCCTTGAGCCGGTCCACTTCACGTAGTTGCGTGATGTCCTGATAGACGGTGATCACCCCGGTGAGCCGGCCCTGGCTATCCAGAATCGGCGCGGCGTTGACGAGTACCGGTACTTCGTCGCCAGATTTTGCCCTGCGAACGATCAGCTCCTGGCCGTACTTCGTACCATCCTGGCGAATAGTCCGTGCGAGCGGGGATTCTTCAGGCGCCAGCAGCCGCCCATCCGCGCTAAAAAGGCCCGCCATCTCAAGCCGTTCACCGATTTTGGTATCGGCCGGCCGCTGGCCCCAGATCACCTCAATCGCGCGGTTGTGCAGCGTCACCTTGCCGGCTGCATCGAACATCACTATGCCAACCGGGAGCGTCTCGATCAGCGCCTGCAAGCGCTTCTGCTCAGACTCGGCTGCCTCCAGTTGCCTGATCGCATCGAGCTGGCCTCCC
>JBBRGK010000478.1:0-3308 GCA_038240805.1 Dehalococcoidia bacterium
TCTTACCGAGAGTTGGTCGGGCCGGCTCGCCTATGTGAACCCACCGTTCTCGCAACTGCTCAAGTGGCTGCGCCGCGCCCACGAGCAATGGCGGGCAGGCCACGTCGAGACGGTCGTGTGCCTGGTGCCGGTGCGGACCGACTCCGAATGGTTCCACAAAACCTTGAGCGAAGAGGCCGACATCTACCTGCTTCAGGGACGCGTCCGCTTTTTAGACAGCACTGGCAGAGGCCAGCACACACCGTTCTCGTTAATGTTGTTGGCGCTCGGCGCCACGGCTGATCAGAAAGTTCGCTATGCGGAGCTGGTCGCCGGCTTCTGGATTGCGCGCCGATCCTCACTACTGCCAAAGAAATGATCGGCGTAATTTCGCGACACGCTGATCTCGCGACGTTGTTGTGCCAAGTTAATTTATCACAGCCCGAGAGCGAACCGCCTGAATGCACTCCGGACGCGCTCTTCATTGATCGGTTTCTCTAAAATAATGCCCGGCGGTGCGCAGGGTTTGCATTCATCCGGTGTCGCGGTAACGAAGATGACTGGGATCTCGCCCAGTGCTGCAATGATCGATTGGACTGCGAGCGGACCCAGGCCAGCAGCGAGCTTGACGTCCGAGACGATCACCTCGGGCGGCTGATCCAAAGCAGCCGCGACCGCTCCAGCCTCGGTGTCCGCCTGCGCTATCGAGGTAGCGCCAGCTTCCCGAAGGACGCTGCTTATGTGCTCAGCGATGATCCAATCGTCTTCGATAACGAGCACGTGGCACATAAGGGTCTCGACTATGGCAGCTGTCTCAACCGCTTAGCCGTGGCAGCGATCCCGGTTAGGCCAAATAAACCGGTTGCCATGCACTTCTGGCGGCGGCACCGATGGTGGGTTGATGTCCGACCCCGGGGCATTACCAGCTCTATGAAGCAGTAAGGACCTGTCCGCCGTCCTCAGCCACCCGCCGGCGACTGCGGTGGCGGGTGGACGTTGATCTCCAGCGAAATAGGTGTCGACCTTACGGACGAACCTCCGCTTGTGCCGCCGTGAAGCAACTGGCAGGCGCGAACAGACCGGCCGGTCTCAAAAAACGACCTGATGGAGCGACAGAACACATGTCTTCGTCACCAAGCGATATCGGTGAGCTGTCGCAAACGCTTGGCCTTGAGCGCATCCACCTGATGGATCCAGCTGGCCGCGCCCGGATCGAGTACCGTGCCGGGCACCACATGTGTCATTCCGGGGGCGTGGTGCAGGGCGGCTTTGTTTCCGGCTGGATCGACGCCGCGATGGCGCATGCCGCAATCGCCATGGCCGGGCCGGACATCGTGCCCATGTCGCTCGAACTGAAGGTGAGCTTTTTCGCCCCAGTGCGACCCGGCCCCGTGTTTGCGGAAGGCTGGGTCGAGCGCCGGGGACGTTCGACATGTTTCTTCGAAGGCAGCCTGAGCGACGAAACCGGCAAGGTCCTGGCGAAGGCGAGTTCTACTCTTCTGCTCGCATTGCGTGAGCGGGTTGAGGCGGCATCGAGCTCTGCTGTGCGTTAAAGCCGCGCAATCTAAGGCTGGTCGACAGGGCCGCTGAAACGGTGACCGCTAGCTATATCTCCACCATCGAACACGAAGGACCTGAAGCCTGTCCAAAATCGTAAACGGCTCAAGCCTCCAGCCGAGGTCGGGCGGGAAGCCAAGGCAGATCGTCCTGCTGTTGCATGGCTATGGATCGAATGGCGCTGACCTGATCTCACTGGCGCCACATTGGCAGCAAAGCTTGCCCGATACGCTGTTCCTGGCACCCAATGCGCCGCAGCGATGCGGCGGCGGAGCCGGATATCAGTGGTGGCCATTGGCCGCGTTTACGCCCGCAGCGCTGGCCCAGGGGGCAAAAGCGGCAGCGCCGGCGATCGATGCCTTCATCGACCGTAAGCTGGACCAGTATGGGCTGAGCGACAGCGATCTTGCGATCGTCGGCTTCAGCCAGGGTACGATGATGGCACTTCACGTCGGTCTTTGTCGCGCCAAGACCGTTGCGGCGGTCGTCGGCTACTCAGGCATGCTCACCGGCGTGACCGAGTTGTCGCACGCGTCGATCACCAAGCCGCCGGTCCTGCTGGTGCATGGCTCGGCAGATCCGGTGGTGCCAGTTGCCGCCTTGCACGCAGCAAAGCGCGACCTGGAGCATCTTGGCATCGCGGTAACAGCACACGTGTCGACTGGCGTTGGTCACACGGTGGACCCGGTTGGTCTGCGCATGGGCGGCGAATTCGTGGCTGCGGCCTTGCACGCTGGTTGAGCAAGCTAGAGCCCGGCAAACCCAACCAAGGCACAGCCGTCGCTGACGCCGGGATCCTCGCTTGGACTGGTTGATGACCCTTGACTCATAGAGACCTGCTGGAGAACAAAGCACGAACGATGCTTTTTCAGGATGCTCCGCTAAATCGATGCAACCGCACTCATCCCGCCAGCTGGACGAGGTCCGCGCGCGCATTCGCTCGATCGAATCTGCCGGACGGACTTGCCATGGCGCCCTGCCGTTCGGGCTTGATCTCGTCGATCAACGTCTTCCCGGTGGCGGTCTGGCACTGGGAGCGTTGCACGAGGTTGCGGGCGGCGGCAACGGCGCAGTCGACGGCGCAGCCGCCGCTCTGTTCGCAGCCGGAATCATGGCCCGGACGACAGGACAGATCCTGTGGTGCGTGACGCGACGCGACCTGTTCGCTCCGGCGATTGCACAGGCAGGACTGCATCCAGACCGGGTAATCTACGCGGAAGTCGGCGACGAGAAGAGCGTGCTGGCCTGCTTCGAGGAGGGCCTGCGACACGGTGGCCTCGCCGGTGTCGTCGGCGAGGTCGCCAAGCTGACGATGACCGCTTCACGGCGCCTACAGCTAGTGGCCGAAGCCTCGGGCACGCTGGCGATCGCCATCCGGCGCTGGCGCCGCATGACCGAGGCTTCCGACTTCGGTCAGCCGACGGCCAGCGTCACTCGGTGGCGCGTCAGCGCCCTGCCCTCGACCGCACTACCGGTCCCGGGCGTCGGCCGGCCACGCTGGCTGGTCGAGTTAATCCGGGCGCGAGCAGGCGAGTCGGCCGATTTCGTGCTCGAGGCCTGCAATGAGCAGGGTCGTCTCGCTCTACCTGCCGAACTGGTCGATCGATCGGCTGCGACGAGACGCGGAGTCCACCGGGCAGCATAGTGCACGGGCCAGCGCTGAAATGCAGGCGTCGGTTCCGCCGACACCGATGGTCTCGATTGCCCGCGAGGGACGAAAGCGCGTCGTTGTCGCCGTCGATCCGGCCGCCCGCGCCCACGGCATTTACCCA
>JBBRGK010000479.1:0-3307 GCA_038240805.1 Dehalococcoidia bacterium
GCCAGACCACTCTCGGCACGGGAGCGCCGACCACGCGGACCGATCGGCCGCCGCTGCGGGCCGGGCACGAAGCGGCTCAGGCAAGGCCCGGGATCGAGCGACTACGGACTGTACAGCAAGACACAGGAGGACGACTGATGAAGCGGCACTTGATCGTGGCGGCGTTGATTGCGGTGGTACTGACCGCCGTCCTTGTGCCCGCCGCAGCCGTGCGCGCGGACCAGCAGTCTGCCGGCCAAGCCGACGGGCCGACCGGGGTCGAAGGCACGTGGCTGGTGACGATCCCGGGCCAGAATCCCGGCGAGGACCAGCATGAGATCGCCGTCTTCGCCGCCGACGGCGTGTTCCTCTTTTCGCTGGCTCCGACCCGCCTGGACGGGGCGGGAGTGCGCAGCTACAACAGCAGCGGCTACGGGGTGTGGACGAGCCTCGGCAGTCGCCGGTTCGGCTACACCATGATGATGATCGTTTATGACGATCATGCTGGCTTCTCTGGAACCGTAAAGGTGGAAGCGCAGCTTACGCTCGATCCCGCTGGGACCAGCCTCACGGGTGAGGAGCGCGTCACCGTCTTCGCCACTGACGGCTCCGTGCTCTTCGCGGTCGGCCCGATCCCGTGGATGGGTTCGCGGCTCACCGTTGCACCGGGCGGTTAGCCCGGATTATTCATAGAGCCCCGTCAGGGCAGACATAACGAAGCACCGGCCGGATACTGGAGGGTGTTGAGACTCCCAGACGGACGGTGCTTCGATGTTTCAGTCTAGCGCATTGCCCTACCAGTTTCCGACCCTGCTGGCATGCGGCTGGAGGCAGCCTTTGATTGCGGCCGCCTGACCAGCGACGGTGGTCTGCCCTGGCTGCTTGAGGCAGTAGCGGCACGCGCTGCCCGCCGTTTTCGCACGCTCTGCCGGCCCAACCCACACGTGGTGAGCCGGTCACCCCGCGAATTTCAACAGGCTGCCTCGATTTTGGCACAGCCGCGAAGGTGTCCAGCGTTTGCTGCGCTAGCTGCTCCACCGCGGCACCCTGGGAGACATCGGTGGGGACGGCCAGCAGAGTGGCACCAGCGGCCTCAAACGCAGCCGCCACCGTGGCCAGTGGCCTGGCTACGACGGCAGCCAGCACGACCTTCATGCCCTCAGCGGTGACACGCTATTCCAGGGCTCGATCGGCCGTACCGACCTGCCCGGCGGCGACTATAAGCAGGAGATGGGCAGTATTTTGCAGCGGTTGCTGGTGCTGCCAGATGAAACGGTCGTACTGCCGGGCCACATGCTGGAAACCACGATCGGCCGCGAGAGGCAAGCGAATCCGTTTGTTCTTCAGGAGCTACAGCGGCTCCGGGGCGCATAGTTCATGGCGGCGCTGATCGTGCCTTAACTCACCCTGTCCAGGACGAGCCATTCAAGAGCGCCATGGAAGACGGCTCGACCGCTCACAGCAGCGCGAGTTGGTAATCCTCAGTGACCTTTGAGCTCGGTTCGTAGCGCTCGCCAGGAATCCATGTCTGTTTGAGCCGCCTGGCCCGCTCCTCGATGAGGTCCGCATAACGCGGCAGGGCGTACTTGCCTGGATAAATGCGCCTGTAGCCCTGTGACAGGTGCGGATAGTGTTGGTTCAGAAAGCCGAGATAGTGATCCCTGATGCCACGGTCGAGGTGCAGCAGGCCGGTCCACAGGAAACGCGCTCCGTGCTCAGCAGATGCGCGCACGGTCGCCTCCACCTGCTCTTCACCGGCGGTAATGCCGGGCAGCAACGGCGCCATCAATACGCCGGCGTTGATGCCGGCGGTGACGAGACGTTCGAGCACCCGCAATCGCTGTCGTGGTGGCGGCGTTCCCGGCTCGGTCAGGCGCCAGGCAGCCTCGTCGACGGTCGGCATGCTCACGCAAACCGTGACGCCTGCACCGAGCGTCATTGCCTGCAACAGGTCGAGGTCGCGCCAGACCATCGTCGACTTGCTGACTATTGAAACCGGGGTCCGGAAGTCGTGCAGCGCTTGCAGCGCCCCACGCGAAAGCCGGTACGTGCCTTCAATTGGCTGATATGGATCGGTCGCTGTCCCGAGGGAGACGGACTCCCGCTTCCACGAGCGCGCCGATAGCTCAAGCCGCAGCACCTCGGCGAAGTTCATTTTCGCGATCAGGACGCCGCTGAACGCCTCGCCAACACCGAGTCCAAGGTAGGCATGCGTGGCGCGTGCGTAACAGTAGTGGCAGGCGTGCGCACAGCCACGGTACGGGTTCAGGCTCCAGCGGAACGGCATGCCCTGAACGCGGTTGAGAGCTGAATTGCAGGTGATTTCGTTGACGATCGGACGAGGCATGCACCTATCATGAATTAGAACACATGTGCTGTCAATGGCGTGGTCTCAAGGTACACGCCGTCATGCTCGAAGAAGCACGCTGGCGCCCTGATCTGGAGGGCATCGCGGCAATCGGCCCATGGCCGCTCTACCTGTGGTGCCGGCGCTCGCTGTGGATCGAGCAGCCGCGCTTTTGTGACCTGCTCTGGAAGCAGCGTTCTTCGCCGAAGCGCACGGATGGCCAGCTTCTCATCGCGTCCGCTGGTCGCCGCGACTGCCGCCGGCTGGGAATGGAACTGCCCGCTGTGCCGCGCCGGCTGCAGTGGCTATGTCACAGAACGCGCCGCCTGGCTACGTTTCGACCCGGTTTGACACCGCGCCATAGGGGCCTGATGATCGTGCAGTCCCGGGGCCTGTTGCTGTCGGATTCTTCGCCACCGAAAGTGCACCCTCATGCCAAGCGAACGGGTTCAGCGCCGGATCGACCAGCTGCTCGATGAAGCAGACGCCGCTGTCGGCAAGGAAGACTGGGCGCGAGCCAGAGAGCTCTGCCAGCAGGCGCTCACACTCGATCCCGAGAGCGCGGACGCACGCGCCTTCCTCGCCGTCGCCGAGCGGGGACTCCCAGGGGATTTGGGCTCCGGAGCCAGCACCACACACGGTGGAGCTGAACCACCAGCCGCGTCGCCACCGCTGCCGGCCTCCTTCCTAAACGGCCGGTACGAGGTGAAGGGCCTGCTCGGTGAGGGCGGGCGTAAGCTTGTCTACCGGGTGCACGACACCCGGCTCGACCGCGAGGTTGCCTTCGCGCTGATTAAGACGGACGGTCTTGACGCCGCAGAGCGCCAGCGCGTCCAGCGCGAGGCGCGCACCCTCGGCCGGCTCACGGGCCACCCCAACGTCGTCACCGTGTTTGAGATCGGAGACGAGCGTGAGCAGCCCTACCTCGTCTCCGAGCTGCTCACGGGAGGCGACCTCGCCTCCACCATCGCTGCTGCCCCC
>JBBRGK010000480.1:0-3280 GCA_038240805.1 Dehalococcoidia bacterium
CCCACGATTGCGCTGATGTCGGGTCCGCCGACGAAGCGGCAGAGCTCGCGGATCTCCCCCCGCTGGTAGGCGCCCATCTCGACCACGAACACCTCGCAATCATCGCGCAACTGCTCGCGGATCGCGCGGGTGATGCCCATCACCGTGTTGAAGCTGGCGGGGGTTTTCTGCACGCGGTACTTCGTCTCCAGCACCGCGGTAATCAGCTCCTTCGTGGTGGTCTTGCCGAAGCTGCCGGTGATCGCCACGATCCGGGGCGAGACCTGCTTCAGCCGTAGAACCGCCTCAGCGCGGAAACGGCGCCGGTTGGCGCTTTCGACCGGGGCCACAAGCAGGTTTGCAAGAACCGCGGGCACCGGCCCGGCGGCTGTGCAGAACCAGGCGACGGCCGGCAAGACAAGGCTCGCCATCCGTGCCGGGGCGCCGAGAAGCATGCCAGCCACCAGGAGAAGCAGCACCAGCACCGCCAGCACGATCGCAAGCGAGACGAACAACCGCCGCACCCTCGCCGTCACGACCAGAGCCTTCTTTGGCGGCTGCTCGCGCCGCAGCGGTCCAATTGCAAGAATGCCGGAGCCGGTCTCGATTCCTGCACCGATCAGGTTACGGACCCCGAAGCTGCCAGAGCCTGTCGCGAAAAGCACTGCGTCGATCGCCAGTCCTGCGGTTGAAAGGAGAAGGCCCCAGGGAGCGATATCGGTCAGCCAGTTACGCACGGCCCAGTGCAATGTCCGGCCGTTCTCATACTCCTCGAGGTGCAGGATATGCACCGCCCGGCGCAGGCGGCGCCACGCGTACCAATACCAGGGCAGCGCAATCAGCGCACCGAACAGAAACGCCTGCCACCAGGTCATGCCGGCTGGCCCCCTCTCCGAAGGCTGCCCGGCTCTCCCGCATCGGCGGCTGCTTCACTCGATCCACCCACTCCATCGAGAAAGGAGCGCATCGCAGCCAGCACCTGCTGCGGCTGATCGACAAAAGGGTGATGGCCGGCACCGCGCAGCATTATCAGAGAGGCATCTGGAATGAGCTGCTTCGAGCGTTCGGCAAGCTCCGGCGGCGTCTCCTCATCCTGATCGCCCCAGATCAGCAGTACCGGCGCAGTTATCCGTGACAGCAACGGCTCCAGATCATCGGCGAGCACTTTGCCGAGCGTCGGACGCATAATACCGGCGGCGCGGTAGTCACGCGAAGCGTACTTCTCGGACATCGCCCGCGCCCGCTCGGGTCCGCTTGCACCCAGCAGGCCACGGGCAGCAGCGCGGTGAGCAGACTTGATCAGCAGCCGGCGCCAGCGTCGTCGCACCCGCAGCCGCAGCGGCAGCCGCTCGTGCAGACCGGCGCTGGCGCAGAGCACCAGCCGGCTGACTCGCTCCGGTGATGTCGCGGCGAGGTAGCTGGCGATCCGGCCGCCGTGCGAGTGGCCGAAGAAGTCTGCCCGATCCAGCTTCAGTTTATCCATCAGATTGACGATGCAGCGGGCGTGAGCGGCCGTATCCCAGCCGTCCGCCTCCTTCGGCGCCTCGGTGCGGCCGAAGCCGGGGAGGTCGATCACATACGTCTCGCGAATGCCGGCCAGGCCGTCTGCCAGCGGCTGCAGCGTCAGCGAGCTATTACCCCAGCCATGCAGCAGCAGCAACGGGGGGCCGCTGCCCGCCCGCGTATAATTGACCCGCAGCCCGGAGGCGAGCGCTAGCGGCATGACGCCCCGCCGCACGTCGCATGGCCGTGGCCCTTCCCCTGACTAAAAAGGGGATAAAAAGGCGAGCAAAAAGGCAAACACGTCGCCATGATTGAACTCGCGAACCTCCTGCGGGCAACAGCGCGCCAGGGCGGCGAAACGGTGGGAACTACGTTCGCCCGCGAGTTCGCCGCTTTCTCGAACGACAGCCGCACCGTCTCGCCCGGCGAACTGTTTGTGGCGCTGCGCACCGACAAGGCCGACGGACACGAGTTCATCGACGACGCGATCGCGCGGGGCGCTTCTGGCATCCTCTGCGAGCGTGCGCCTGCCCGTCTGGCGGACTCGGTCGCGGCTGGCGTGACGGTGATCCGGGTAGATGACACGCGAGCAGCTCTGGTCGATTGGGCCAGCTTCGTGCTCGATGCCGTCCGTCCTTATAGGATGGCGGTCACCGGCGTGGTGGGCAAGTCATCGGCGCGGACCGCACTGCTGCGTGTGCTGGGCTTCGGCGGCGCCGGCGTGTTCAGCAACGGCAACCGCAACGACGAGCTGGGGCTGCCGCTGGCGCTGGGTGAACTGCGAGCGGGCCACGGTCTGGCCGTGCTCGAGGTTGCGGCGGACTCCGCTGCTGAGCTGGTTCGGCTGGGCGAGCTGTTGCGCTCCGACACGATCATCGTCACCAGCGGCGCTGGCCCGTCGGCGCAGGATATAGCCAGCGTCAGCATCCGCGACGGCATAGCCGGTTTCGTGGCAAGCCTCGCACCTGGCGGCACACTGGTGCTGAACGGCGACGACGACGATCTTGCGGACCTGCTCCGTGACACACTTGCTCCTTCAAGCGGCGGACCACTCGCCGCTCACAGCGATGCATTGCGCGCTTCTGGCAGCGATGGACCGTTTGCTGCTCGCAGCACTCAACCGCCTGCCTCTCGTATCGGTGAATCGCTCGCTGGTTCAAGCGATGCAACGCTCGCTTCTGGCAGCGACGAACCGCCCGTCGCTCACAACAAGGAGTCACGCACACGCGACCCCCGGGTGCTCCGCTACGGACTTCGCCCCAGCCTTGATGTGTCCGCCGCTGTGACAGAGCAAACGGCTGCGGGAACCTCGCTCACGATCTGGCACTCCGACGCGAGCGCTCGGATACATCTGCTCGCGCCGGGGCGCGGCGCCGTTTACGGGGCGCTCGCGGCCGTGACCGCTGCGCTGGCCGAAGGGCGCAGTCTGCACGAGAGCGTGGCGCTGCTCGAAGAGCTTCCGCCTGAACCCGGCCGACTCGCGCCGCTGTCGGGCAGCGATGACTGCACCGTGCTCGACGACAGCTTCAACGCCAACGCAGCATCCCTGGCACTGGCGTTGGAGACGTTGTCCCTCTTTCCACGCCCGCAGATGGCGGTGCTCGGAGAGATCAGCGGTGTCCGCCACAGCGGCGCCCTCGCGCCTGACAGCGTCCGCCGCCTGCTCGACCTCGACCGTCTCATTTTACAGGGCCGCGAGATGGCCGCCCTGGGCCGCGAGCTGCGCGCCCTCAGCGCTGACCCAGCCCGGATCGTGCTCACCTACAGCGACCGCGACAGCGCCGACGCGCTCGGTATC
>JBBRGK010000481.1:0-3256 GCA_038240805.1 Dehalococcoidia bacterium
CAACAGCGTGATCGCTCCGCCATAGAGCGCGACGCCGGTGAAATCGATCCGAGTGCGGCGAACGGCCTCCGTCGCGGCGGGTTTGTAGAGCACCCAGGTCAGCGCCAGTACCGTGATCCCGATCGGCACGTTGACGTAGAAGATGAAGCGCCAGGAGATGTGATCGACGATCACCCCGCCCAGGTTTGGTCCAATCACGCCGCCGATCGGGAAGATACTGGCGAACAGACCGATCGCCTGGCCGCGCTTCTCGCGAAACGTGTCGGAGACAATTCCGGTGCAGACCGGCAGGAATGCTCCACCGCCGATCGCCTGGAGCAGTCGCGCAACGATCAGCAGATACACGTTCGGAGCGAGGCCGCAGAGAAACGAGGCGGCGGTAAAGATGGCGATGGCGCCCAGGAAGACGCGCTTCCGGCCTAACTCGTCAGCGAGCTTGCCGGCCAGCGGCATCACGATTAACTGGCCAAGCTGATACGCGGTCACCGCCCAGCCGATGAGCAGCACGTTCGTATGCAAACCCGTGCGCATGGCTGGAAGGGCTACGGCCACAATCGTGTTGTCGATCGAAGACATCAACAACGCGAGGGCGACGAGCCCGAAAATGACGTACTTTCGCTGCATCCCGCCTCTGCTGTCGCTGGGTGATGTTCCACAATAGAGCGGTTTTTCGCCCGAGGACAACCGTAAGGCCGGCTCCGGCCCGGTATGACGCGGCAGTTGGAGAAGCATTGTCTCTGAAAGTGGCAGCAGAAGCGCACGCCCCGGCTTCTGAATGAGCACGGGTGGCTGTTGCAACGACGCTCCAGAAACGACGATCAGGCGGTAGTGGAGGGCCGGAAGACGGGCAGCTGGTAGTCGCCATGGCGGTCGGTCGCTTCCTGCCAGGCCAGTTCCATGCGCATGCCGTCCGCGAGGCCGCGGTTATCAAGGTCCACGGGAGTCGTGACGAAGATCGGTCCCTCGTCCAGTTCGATTGTCACGACCTGGTGAGGCGGCGGATACTCGCTGAAGTAGCGGCGGTGAAAGGTCACCCAGGAAAGCACAGTTCCGGCACCGCTCGCGAGCGCCCACTCGTACGACTCGGACAGGCATTCGTCGCAGACTGGCGCCGCCGGCCAGCGGAACTTGCTGCACGCGGTGCAGCGCTGCAGCCGGAACTCGCCTGCACGGGTGAACTCCCAGAACTCGGCAGCGTACGGGTCCATTCTGCGGTCGGGGCGTTGCTGAGCCACGCTCACGCTCCCTTCGTGTAGATCAGGCTGAGGCATTTGCCGGCAACATCGTGCACGTACTGGCCCGTGGCCGCTCCCTCCACCTGCCGGGAGCCGAGCCCCCCTCGCAACTGCCGCACCAGCTCTACCTGGTGATTCCAGCTCTGCATGTAGCTCTCAGAAAGCATCCCGCCGCTGGTGTTGCATGGCAGCTCGCCGCCGATTTCGATCCGGCCGTCCTGGATGAAAGCGCCCACCTCGCCTTCGCCGCAGAAGCCGAACCCTTCGAGCCCAAACAGCAGATGGACGCTGAAGCTGTCGTATGTAGCGTAGACGTCGATATCTTTCGGTCCCACGCCAGCCATGCCGAAGACCTGCGCGGCCACAGCGTGGTGCGCGGGGTAGTAGAACTGCTTGAGCCGCGGCCGCAGCTGGGTGGCGTCCACGTTCAGCTCCGACCACCCAAAGCCAGTGATATTCACCGGCGTCTGTTTGCCCTCCCTGGCGAGGTCGGCCCGTCGCACGATCAGCGCCACGCCGCCATCGTTGACCAGGCAGTAGTCGTACAGGCGCAGCGGCTCCACGATGTAGCGTGCCTGCAGGTACTCTTCCCGAGAGATAGGGGTCTGCATGACCGCGTTCGGGTTCAGCGAGGCGTGCTTGCGGAACGCTATGGAGACGGCAGCGAGCTGTTCCTCGGTGGTGCCGTACACAAGCTGGTGTCGCTTGAACATCATTGCGTAGAGGGCGCCCTGAGAGGTCATGCCCCAGGGAGCGTAGTAGACGTACGAGAGGATGCTCTCGCCGCCGGACGCCTGGGCACCGCCGTACTGCGTGTTCATGGAACGCTGCGCGTTGCCGTAGACGAGGGCGACCGTCGTGCAGAGACCGGCGTTGATCGCCTGAACGGCCTCGATCAGGCAGCGCGGCGCATCGCCGCTGATTCCCCAGCCGGGGTTGATACCCAGTGTCTCGCTCAGCCGCTCGTGCGCGATCGGCCCACCGGCGCATAGCCCATCGATTTCACTTTTGTTGAGACCGGCATCGTCGAGTGCCCGCTTGAAGGCCCGCGCCGCCAGTGTGTAGGAATCGACGGCGCCGCCGCCTTTTGCCGCTGCGTCACCGCCTTCCGTGCGGTAGTCTGCCGCGTAGTCGGTGTCGCCGACGCCGACAATGGCCGCGGTGTTGCGAAGGGATCGCAGCCGTTCGAGGTCCGGTGCCCTGGTCATTTTGCCCTGATCCTCTCGTTCGCTCCTGCTTTCGTAACCCTGTCAGATTGCCGCTTTTGACGCAGGTTTGAACTTGACCAGCGTGACTTGGTCGGTCACGTCGTCAAATGCCACCTCGACTGCCATTCCGACGGTGAGGGCTCCGTTCGGAATCCCGACGATGTTGGTGATCAGCCGTGGGCCTTCCTCGAGCTCGACGAGGGCGACGTTGTACGGGATGTCGTCCTTGAACGTCTGGTTGAAGAGGTGGTGATAGACGTTGAAGCTCCAGATTGTGCCCCTGCCGCTCAGCTGCACCCACTCGTTGTTCTCTTCCAGGCACTCGGGGCAGAACTTCGCCGCCGGGAGACGGGTGTAGCCACAGCTCGGGCAGCGCTGTGCCAGCAGCTCGTGTCGCTTCGCCGCCTCCCAGTACGGGCGCATGTGGCGGTCGTTGATGTTCGGCAGCGGCTTGCTGTAGGTGGGGGTACTCATGGCCTGTTACCTCCGCAGAATGGTGGACGCCGCCTTCTGAAAGGCCATCGTTGAGCAGTATTGGGCGATCTCCGCGCCCGGAACCTGGCGGGGTCCGGCTTCACCGCGCAGTTGGCGCACCGCTTCGGGAATGTGCAGCCAGCCCCAAAGGTAGCTTTCGGAAAGCTGACCCCCGTTCGTGTTCAAAGGAAGCTCGCCACCGAGACCGATGCGGCCATCCTGGATGAAGGAGCCGCCTTCGCCGATGCCGCAGAATCCGTACCATTCCAGCATCTGTAACGGCCATACGCTCGTCGGATCCTGGATGAAAAGGACATCGATATCCTTCTGCGTCACACC
>JBBRGK010000482.1:0-3254 GCA_038240805.1 Dehalococcoidia bacterium
GCCTGTCCGGTGAAGGCGGAGACCTACCGGGTGGCCGCCCGCTACGGAATCCCTGTGGTGCTGGTTGCGAACGCTGAACTGCGTGTGCCCGAAGGCGGCGGTGTCAGTTTCGTCCACGTGCCGGGTGGGGCCGATGCCGCCGACGACTTCATCGCCGAAGCGGCCGGGCCTGGTGATATCGTGGCGACCGCTGACCTGCCGCTGGCCGGGCGCGCCCTCGCCCGTGGTGCGATCGCGATCGACTTTCGCGGCGTCGAGTTCACCCCCGACGCGATCGGCGGCCTGCTCGCCTCACGCGAGATCGCGCAGCTGCTGCGTGCGACGGAGGTCTATTCCGGGGGGCCAAAGCCTTTCGGCCAGCGGGAACGCAGCCGCTTTCTGGGCAAGCTCGATGAGGTCATCCAGCGCCTGCTGCGCCGGGCTCGCGAGGCGCCGCCGGGCGGGTGAATTACACCGTTTCCTCTGTCAGTCAGTAGTTTTTACCGGTATTCAGGTACTAGAACCCCAGCACCATCTGGGCGATCGCAGGCACGCTTTCCAGAACAAGCGACTTTGTTTGGCAAGGAGCGCCTGCCATTGGCAATTTTGCCAACCTGTTGACCATCAATGAGCACTCCGAATTTACCGAGGCTGCCGAAATAGCGCGACAGACGGTGCAGCGAGAGTATCTGCCGATCACTCAACGGAAGCAATGCTCAGTGCGTTGTGGTCGACGCCTTCGGGGTTGAAGTGGTAACCACCGCGCTCGTCGCGAGTGTCGTCGTGCAGGCAGCTGGCGTTTGCGCAGCGGCCATATTCACCAGGGAGTCGCCAGAAGCGATGGTTCGATAGCGACCTCGGCAGGTGTCCACAAGTGAGAATGTCGACGCAGCCGCCGGCCCATGAGCTTCAACGAACGCCGCGATGATCGCCAGCGCCTGCTTCCTGGTTGCGTAGCTGCCGGCCATGTTAGCGGAAGTGTTCTCCCAGATCTCGTATGCCATGTGCCCATCCTAAGAGGTGCGGCGGAATATTGCCACATATCCGCCCGGGTCAACACATTCAAGCAGTCGTTGCGACGACACCCAAAGGGTGAAATGTCCGCGCGATGTTCCGGACTTCTTGATGCGAATGTCGCCGTCGATCGGAATGAACAGACGGACAATGCCTGTGTGGGCGTGGAATAGCCGTATCCTCGCGGCGTTTTGGGCCTGCCGGTCGGTGTTGTAAAAGGAAACGCCTTCCCACTCGTCCTGCTTCTACGGGTCGACCAGCAGCTTGCCCTGTTGTTTGTATGAGGTGAAGTCTGCTTCGGTCGGCGGGTTGGTCCGTACGATCCGCCAAAACGCGCGCGTAGCTCGTGGGGCACTCATCGTTTGCGGCACGACCTCTCCGAATAGAGTGATTATCCTGCGCTGAATTATGCAGCTAAATCGCCCCCTCTGCCCGCAGCGCTGCGATCCGCTCGGCGTCGAGGCCGAGGATGTCTCGCAGGATCGCATCCGTGTCCGCGCCCAGCAGCGGAGGCGCCGTGCGCGGACCCACGGGCGTCTCCGAGAGGCTGATCGGCGAGCGGACGAACGAGACTTCGCCAGCGGTTGGATGCGGCAGCGTCTGGACGATGCCCAGCGCCTGCACCTGCGGGTCCGCGAACGCCTGCGCCACCGTGTTGATCGGACCGGCGGGCACACCGTTCTCGTTCAGCAGCGTCACCCACTCGTCCGCAGTGCGCTGCTCGAACAGCGTCTGGATGATCGCCACCAGCTCCTCACGGTGGGCGAGCCGGTCGGCGTTGGTGCGAAAGCGCGGGTCGTGTGGCAGATCGGGCCGGCCGGCAAGCTCGCAGAACCTGCGGAACTGCGCCGGGTTGGCCGAAGCGAGCGAAACCGGCTTGTCCTTCGCCTGGAACACCTGATAGGGGACGATGTTCGGGTGGGCGTTGCCGTACCGCTTCGGGTCCTGACCACTGACCAGGTAGTTCTGGCCGACGTTCGCCAGCCAGCCCATCGCTGCCTGCAACAGCGACACGTCCACACGCTGGCCGCGGCCCGTCTCTTTGCGGCTGTAGAGGGCGGCCAGCACGCCGTTGAGCGTGAACAGCGCCGCAGTGATGTCGACGATCGCGATGCCGACCTTCATCGGCTCGCCCTCCGCCTCGCCGGTGACGCCCATGATGCCGGAGAGCCCCTGCACGACGAAGTCGTAGCCGCCGTACTGCGCGTACGGCCCGCTGTTGCCGAAGCCGGTGATTGCGGCGTGGATCAGGCGGGGATTCGCCGCCCAGAGCACCTCGTCG
The DNA here is from genome assembly GCA_038240805.1 of Dehalococcoidia bacterium. GTDB lineage: Bacteria > Chloroflexota > Dehalococcoidia > CAUJGQ01 > CAUJGQ01 > JBBRGK01. The sequence continues at coordinate 2,276 of JBBRGK010000482.1, forward strand.
CCGAGCCCCATGCGTTCCAGCGTGCCCAGCTTGAAGTTTTCGACCAGCACATCGGAGCGGCGCACAAGGTCGAGCAAAATCGCGCGGGCATCGGGGTGCTTCAGGTTCAGGGTCATGCTGCGCTTGTTGCGGTTGACGGAGAGGAAGTAGGCGCTTTCGCCGCCGGCAAACGGGGGACCCCAGGCGCGCGTCTCATCGCCTTCGCCCGGCTGCTCGATCTTGATCACATCGGCGCCCATGTCGCCCAGGGTCATGGCCGAGAACGGCCCGGCCAGCACCCGCGACAGGTCCAGCACGCGCACGTCGTGCAGAGGTCCCTGCTTGCCTGCCTGTTCCTCGCTGGTGGTCACAGTTCTCCGCCTTTCTACAGCCTTCGTACGCCCGGTATACGATGAACGCTGCCGCACGCCGCTTCATGCGTACGGTGGTACGGTACCCCACGGACGGCGTTGCGATACACCGGGTTTTGGCTATCGGTGATTTCAGCGGTCTCCCACCGGCGCGGTCTGCCGGAATCACACAAGGACGGGATGCCCATGCGCTTCGGGATCGTGTTGCCCCATTTTCGACAGGTGGCCGGCGCCAGCGCCATCCGCGACGTGGCGCAAGCAGCGGAGCGGCTGGGCTTCGACTCGCTCTGGGTGACGGACCGCGCCGCGATTCCGGCGGGAGATGTGCGCCGCAGCTTTGGGCCGGCGTTCTTCGATCCGCTCGTGACCCTGAGCTATGTGGCAGCGAAAACCGAGCGGGTGCGGCTGGGTGCGACCGTGTTCGTGCTGCCGTTTCGGCCACCGGTGCTGATGGCCCGTGCACTCGCCTCGCTGGACCAGCTCTCGGACGGCCGGCTGATCGTCGGCGCGGGCGCGGGCTGGCTGGCGGAAGAGTTTGCGGCGATCGGCGTGCCGTTCGAGCGGCGCGGCCGCCTGGCCGACGAGTACCTTGATGCCATGCTGGCGCTCTGGGCAGCGCCGGTGGCCTC
>JBBRGK010000483.1:0-3235 GCA_038240805.1 Dehalococcoidia bacterium
CAGCCATCATCGTCGGCGGGAAACCTTGAGCGCCGCTGCTGGACTGTTGCCGCCGTGTGCCGGTGCCGCTGTAGACCCACTGCGAGATGTGCCTGGCCCAGTGCGCCGCAAACGCCTCCTGGATCGAGATGTCGTTTTGCACCGAGCGCTCGACTCCTGTGGCGATCCCGTGGATCGAGGCCAGCGTCGCGATCGCAGCGTTCAGGCCGCCAATGTGCTCGGCAACCCGGCCTCCCAGCTTCATCGGCGCAGCGTCCGCCCAGCCGGTACCATGAACGATGCCGCCCATCGCCTGCAGCTCCAGCTCGCCTGCCAGCCAGTCGCGCCGCGGTCCGGCCTGCCCGAAGTTGCTGATACTGGTGAGCACGATGTTCCGGTTCGCCCGCCGCAGCGTCCTCAGCGATAGGCGCAGACGCTGCATTGCGCCGGGGCGGAAGTTCTCGATCACCGCATCCGCGCCGGAAACCAGGTCCATGAAGGTTGCGCGTCCGAGCCGTGACCTCAGATCGAGGGTGACGCTGCGTTTGCGTCGGTTGAGGTAATCGAAGCCAACACCTTCGTTTTCAGCGGCGCACAACCGGCGCCAGGGGTCGCCGCCGTCGGGTCGCTCCACCTTGATAACGTCCGCGCCCAGTTCGGCAAGCAGCAGGGTAGCGAACGGCCCGGCGACGTGATGAGTGAGGTCAACGATTCGGATCACATGCTGCCTCCGGCCGCGGGTATCAGCCCCAGCCGTTCGGCAAAATCGGGGTCCACCGGCGCGCCCATGACGCGAATGCCCTGAGTCACCGGCACATTCCGCACCGGCAGCAGGGCACCGCTTCGCTCAAGCTGCCGCACGCCGGCGGCATTCAGCCCCAGCCAGGAGCGCAGTACGGCGCGGTTGTCGCTGCCATCGGGGTGTGCATCTTTGAGCGACGGCCGCTGCCTTTCCGCCGTCATCCAGGCGAGGGTCAGGTGCGGGTGTGCCGTATAACCCAGCACTGGCTCCGGATGCGTCACGTCCTGAAAGGCGCCACGGAAGCGTAGCTGTGGATCGAACGGCATGTCCGCTGCTTTGTTCACCGGTCCCGCAGGCACACCGTGCTTCTGGAGCAGTGTGGCGAGGTCGTCCTTGCCCTGTGTGGCCGTCCAGCCGTTCAACGCAACATCGATCGCGTCGTGGGCGGCGGCACGTTCGAGTGCGCCGGCTTCTCGCAGCCGTGAAAGGGCGGGGGCGCCGCTGAGGTCGCAGAGAGTTCGCCACTGTTCGTCCGAGCAGACCGTCAGCGCGACCCACTCGTCCTCACCTTTGCAACGGTAGATGCCCTGCGGGGCGCAGATGGCGCTACGGTTACCGCGCTTCACCGGTGCGTGACCTGTTGCGGCCGCAGCGAGCACCTGGTCGCCCAGAAGGTGGGTCATCGCCTCGTACATTGAAAGATCGACGTAGCGGCCTTCACCCGTCTCCCGGCGGCGTTGCAGCGCCATCAATACCGCAAGCACCGTATAGCGCCCTGCGTTCTGGTCGGCGTTGACGCCGCTGCCAACCTTCATCGGAGGGTCGTTCGGCCCGCCGATCGCGGCGTCCATACCCGCGACCGCTTCCACGCTCGGGCCGAACGCAGGAAACCCCTGCCAGGGTCCGGGCACCCCGTAACCGGTGAGCTGCAGCACGATGATGTCTGGCCGGGCCGCGCGCAGCGCATCGTAACCGAGACCGGCAGCGGGCATGACGTGCGGCCTGAAGTTGTTGCAGACGACATCCGTCTGTGCCGCGAGTTGCAGCGCGAGGGCCTGTCCCGATTCGGACTGGAGGTCGATCGAGACGCTGCCCTTGTTGATCGCGCTGCCATCGGTGCGATGGGTGTAGGCAGGGAAGTCGCCGACGGGGCGGCCTACGCGTACCACCTCCGCTCCCAGCTCGGCGAGCACGCGCGTGGCCGCCGGAAGCGAGAACGCTGCCTCGAAGCTGAGCACTCTCACGCCGCGCAGTGGCCGGTACCTCCGCAATCGTCTGTCCTTTATCTTCCGTTTTTTCCGTTCGCTCGCGGCAGTTGCCTTCTGCTGTCAGGCACGTCCGGTGCGGCCTCGCAGATGCGGATCGAGCACATCACGCAGAGGAGGAGAGATCCACCTGCGGGGTCAGAATGCCAGGGATCAGATCGGTGCTGTAGCGGCCGGCGACGAACTCGGCGTGGTCGATTATCCGGCGCAGCAATGGCACGTTCGTCTTGACTCCCTCAGCCGCGATTCCGTCGAGGGCGGTGCGCAGGCTTGCGATGGCGGTCCGCCGATCCGGTGCCCATGCCACCAGCTTCGCCAGCAGCGGGTCGTAGAGCGGCGAGACCTCGCTGCCCTGCTCAACGCCAGCATCGACGCGGATGCCTTCGCCTTCCGGTACCTGCCAGCGGGATAGCGTGCCTGGCGAAGGCAGCAGCGTCTGTGGATCCTCTGCGTAGATCCGGCACTCGATCGCCGAGCCGTGGGTCTCGACCTGCTCCTGCTGCAACGGCAGGTGTTCGCCAAAAGCCACGCGCAGTTGCCACTCCACGAGATCCAGCCCGGTCACCAGTTCGGTCACGGGATGCTCTACCTGAAGCCGGGTGTTCATTTCCAGGAAGTAGAAAGCGTCGTCGGGCGCCAGCAGGAACTCGACCGTGCCGGCGTTCGTGTAACCCACCGCAGTGGCTGCACGGCTGGCAGCGGTGGCGAGAGCTATGCGAAGCTCCGGCGATAACCCCGGTGCCGGCGCCTCCTCCACGACCTTCTGATGGCGGCGTTGTACGGAGCATTCTCGATCGCCCAGCGTGAGCAGAGCACCGTGGCTGTCGCCAAAAATCTGCACCTCGATGTGCCGGGCGCGCTCAACGAAGCGCTCAAGGTAGACCACATCGCTACCGAAAGCACGGGCGGAGGAGCGGCGAGCACGGTCGATCGCCTGGGTCAGCCTGGCCGGGTCGTGGATCACGGTCATGCCGATGCCGCCGCCGCCGTCGCTGGCTTTCACCATGAGCGGGTATCCGATCGCGGCGGCGAGCGCTTCGACTTCCGCACCCGGCTCGATCGGGCCGTCGCTGCCAGGCGCAAGCGGCACGCCCGCTGCGGCAACACGCGCTCGCGCAGCCGTCTTGCTTGCCATCGCGGCGATCGCGTCCGGTGGCGGGCCGATGAAGACCAGCCCGGCGTCCTGCACCGCCTGCGCGAAATCGGCGCGCTCGGACAACAGTCCGTAGCCCGGATGAACCGCCTCCGC
>JBBRGK010000484.1:0-3216 GCA_038240805.1 Dehalococcoidia bacterium
TGCCGCGCACGGGCAGTGACGGCGGCGGCTGGGCGATCGCCCAGCGGCTCGGACACACGCTGACTGACATCTGCCCAGCCCTGGTGCCGCTGCTACTTGGCAAGCCGATGTTCCATGCCGCGCGGTCAGGCATCTCGCACCCTGCCGAGCTTTCGACCCTGGCAGATGGAAAGACGATCGATCGGCGCAGCGGCAGCCTGTTGTGGACCCATTTTGGCCTCAGCGGCCCGCTGGCGATGGATGCCAGCCGGCACTGGCTGTTGGTGAACGACCGCTCCGGCGGTGATGGCTCAGTAGAGTTGCGCTGCAACGTGCTGCCCGGCCGCAGCTTCGAGCAGGTCGATCGCGGCCTGATCGAACGCGCCCGCCTGAGCCCGCGCACCTCCCTCAGCCGGGTGCTCGCCGCTGACCTGCCAGAGCGCCTCGCGGCAGCATTGGCACACCACGCCGGGATCGACCCGGCACTGGCGATCGGACAGGTGACTCGCGAGCAACGGCGTACGCTTGTCCATTCGCTCACGGCGCTGCCCCTGCCCGTGCTACGCGACCGTGGCTGGGACTACGCGGAGGCGACAGCTGGCGGGGTGCCGCTCAACGAGATCGATTACCGCACCATGCAGTCGCGCCGCAACCCCGGACTCTATCTTGCCGGCGAAATGCTTGACTGCGACGGCCGTATCGGTGGCTTCAACTTCCAGTGGGCCTGGGCCACCGGCTATCTCTCGGGCCGCGCTGCTGGCCGTGCCAGCCAGAGGTAAGAGCGGGTCAATCTTCCAGATAACACGGAACGCCCGGGTCGATTTCAGGATCGACCCGGGCGTTTTGTTACACGTATATGGCTGGCGAGCCGTATGACGCGCCAGCTATGAACTGGACTTCACTTCGCCGCCCTTGATCTCACCTCGCCAGCCGCCGGTCGCTGTGCCGCTACGCTCCATGAACTCCTTGAAGCGCTTGAGATCACCTTCGACCTGGCGCTCCGGCACGCCGAGCGCATCGCCGACGTTTTCCAGAACTCCTTCAGGATCGAACGACATCTCCAGGGTTACCCTCGTTGCGTTGCCGGCCGCAGGCCCGAACGTCACCCGGCCCGCGTTCTCAGCGCCGCTGGTGTTATGCCAGGCAATGCAGCGATCGGGCTCCTGGGTGGCAATCATCGCGTCCCATTCTTTATCTTTGCCGCCGATCTTCGCCTTCCAGTGCAGGCGCTTGTCGTCAAGCTGCTGAACCTGCTCGACACCTTCCATGAACTGCGGGAAGGATTCGAACTGCGTCCACTGGTTGTAGACCTCGTGTATCGGGGCCGTCACATCGATTGACTTTTCTACGTGACCCATCTGCCGCTCCAATCTGTCGCCAACTGTATCTGAGAAGCAATGCTCCTCTGCGTACTTCGACTATATGGCAGCGCAAGCAGCGCTGCATCACCCGGTCAGTCAACCCTGGCTACTCTCCGACCGGGGGCGCCTGTTCCGTGTTCACCCGGCGTGAGCTGCTTTTCGGGTGATGACGCCGGCAACAGTCGCGGGGCCAGGCGGAGACGCGCTGTCCCCGGTGGAAGCGACGAGGCCGGCGCGCACCTGCACTGCTATCCTTGGTCCATGAGCGAACGACTGTATCCCCTAACCGACGGCGCACTCTGGGTCGCGGAGCAGGGTCAGGGGCTGCCGATCATGCTCTGCAGCGGTGGACCCGGCTGCTGCGACTACCTGGCACCAGTCGCCGCGCTGGTAGACACGATGACACGGGTTTTCCGCTTTGAGCAGCGAGGCTGTGGCCGGTCGTCGTCCGCCGGTCCGTACAACCTCGAAACCTGTCTGAGCGACCTCGAAGAGCTGCGCCGCCTGCTGGAACTTGACCGCTGGGTGATCGGGGGCCATTCGTGGGGCGCCAACCTGGCGCTCGCCTATGCGTTGACCTATCCGCAGCGAGCGCAGGGACTGATCATGCTCTGCGGAACCGGCGTGCAGAACGACCGGAGCTGGCACGAAGCGTATCGAACCGCAGCCGACGCCGATCTCGATCCGCAGCCACAGTATGCCTATCCGCCGAACATGGAGGTCAACCGCGAGGTAATGGCTTCGTGGCGGCAGTTCATCAAGCAGCCGCTCCTGCTTCGCCGTCTCGCCGAGTTGACTGCACCGGCGCTGATCATCGACGGCGGCGCCGACATTCGCCCTGGCTGGCCGAACGCGCAGCTAGCGGCGCTCCTGCCCCGCGCACGCCGGGTAGTGCTCGACGGCGCCGGGCATCTTCTCTGGGAGAATCACGCGGAGCAGTTAGGCCATGAGCTGCGACAGTTCCTCACCACGCTGGAAGAGCCGGTTTAGCGCCTGAATCTTCATCCGCGTAAACAGCGACGCTTCGTTCTCCGTGGTCACCGGTTCTTCTCGGCGGTCAAGACGGCTTCAATCGTTCGTGGCGTATGTCGTGGTAAACGCAGCCGGCGATGGCGCCACCGCCATCTTCACCAGGGCAGCGCCGGACGCGACGGTCTTATAGCGGCCCCGGCGGTTATGTACGAGTGAAAACGACGCGGCGACCGCTGGCCCATTGGCTTCGGTATAGGCAGCGACGGCTGCTAGAGCCTGCATCTTTGCTGGGTAGATTCCAGCCAGGTTAGCGGACGTGTTCTCCCAAATCTCGTATGCCATGTGCCCATCCTAAAAGGTACGGCGACCAAGGATGCCCCGAATCTGTAGTCTGCTGACGGCCGCTCATCACCGCAGCGGCCACCGGCCCGCTAATCACCCGGAGGTGTCCTCGCATACAACAAAACGCCCGGAGCAACCTTGCGGCCGCTTCGGGCGTTCGTGTCATCAGCAACTTACGAAACTGACGACCTATCTATCTTCACAGATGCAACAGGGAATTACAACGCAGCTCAGCAGCAACTACAGCCATCTCGCATACCAGTGCTACCTGCTCTACGGGAACCTGCTCGCGCTCGCGATGTTTATCGCACTCCTGGCCCGTTAGCTAACACCGAGTAACTCCACGTCGAACGTGAGGCGTGCGTTGGGCGGAATCGGGCCGGTGCCGCCAGCGCCATATCCGAGACTCGGCGGAATCAGTAGCCGGCGCTTGCCGCCCACTTTCATCGTCGCGAGGCCTTCGTCCCAGCCTTTGATCACCCTGCCGCGACCGAGCTCGAACTCGAACGGCCTGCCGCGGTCGCGCGAGCTATCAAACTTCATGCCGTTGTCGAGCCAACCC
>JBBRGK010000485.1:0-3210 GCA_038240805.1 Dehalococcoidia bacterium
GGGACGAGATCCAGCCGGAACCGACCCGCTACGACTTTAGCCGCGTACAACGCCTGTTGGAGTGGGCCGAAGGCCGGCAGGCTCATGTGCTGCTCACGGTGGGGCTGAAGGCGCAACGCCACCCGGAGTTCTACCCGCCTGCATGGCTGGTCGCCCGCGGTCAGCCACCGCACGGAGTGCAGATCGCGCAACAGGAGCGCCTCAAAGTTCACCTGCTTCTGATGCTGGAACGGGCCGTGGCTATGCTGGCGGACTTCGACGTGATCGATAGTTGGCAGGTTGAGAATGAGCCGTTTCAGCCTGCCGCCGGCCGCACGGTGGGTTGGAGGATAAGCGGTGAGCTGCTGCAGCGCGAGATCGCTGCGGTGCTGGGTTCGGACCCACGCCACCGGCCCATCGTGGTGAATCACTCCTCCAACTCGATTCTGGAGCCGGGCTGGCTGAGGGCATTGCGCCTCGGAGATGTGCTGGCGCAGGACGTTTACACGCGCAAACCGCTTCCCGGCTCGGCGCTCCGCTACGGCAATCCGTTTGCGCTGGGTCCGCTGGGGCCGGGGCTTCTGCTGCAGTCGGCCCTTGCGCGGCGGCTGGGCAAGCAGTTCTGGATCACTGAACTCCAGGCGGAGCCATGGGAGTTGCAACCGATGACCCAACTGGAGCCGGATGCGTTCCGTAGCATGTCGCCCGGCCGGCTGGAGTCAAACCTTGCTCTTGTCGCGAGAGCGAAGCCCAACCGGGTGTATCTCTGGGGGGCAGAGTGGTGGCGGATGCTTGAACGCAGCGGCGACGAACGGTACTGGCCGCTGGCCCGGCGGCTCTTTCAGGAACAGCTAGAGCGCGTGACCTGATCGATCTACATGCGCTCGGGCGCGTTCATCCCCATCAGATACAGGACCCGCGCGAGGACGAGCTTGGCGCCGCGCACCAGCTTCAGCCGTGCGGCAGTCAGATCAGCATCCTCGCCCAATACCCTGCACTGGTCGTAAAAGATATTCAGGTCCGAGGCCAGTTCCTGCGCGTAATGAGGGAACTGGTGGACCTCCAGCTTGCGAGCCGAAAACTCGATCAACTCGGGTAGCAACAGCATGCGCCGAATGAGAGCCAGTTCGGCGGGCTGCGTGAGAAGCGAGACATCACCGGATGCGTCGTTGATGCCCTGCTCGGCTGCCTTTGCCAGTATGCCAGCCGTGCGAGCGTGCGCATACTGCACGTAATACACCGGATTCTCGTTGCTCTGCTTTTTTGCAAGCTCGAGGTCGAAGTCCATCGGCGCATCGGGAGAGCGGGTGAGGAAGAAGAACCGGCACGCATCGGCGCCCACCTCCTCGACCACCTCTCGCAAGGTAACGATGTCGCCTGAACGTTTGCTCAGGCGCACGACCTCTTCGCCGCGGCGAAGGGTCACTAGCTGGTAAAGCAGGATCGTGAGGCGCGCCGGATCGACGTTGATGGCGCCCATCGCAGTCTTCAGGCGAGCGACATGGCCTTGATGATCTGCACCCCAGATATCGATCACCCGGTCGAAACGCCGGCGAATGAACTTGTCGCTGTGGTAGGCAATGTCGGAGGCGAAGTAGGTCGGCGCGCCGCCGGTCCGCACCAGGACATTGTCCTTGTCCTGACCGAGCTCGCTTGAGGCGAACCAGACGGCGCCGTCGCGCTCGCTGACGTGACCGAGGTCCCGCAGCAACGCCATCGTGCGATCGTATGGTCCCGACCTCGTGAACAACGAATGCTCGCTGAACCATTCGTCGTAGCTGACGCCAAGCAGTTCGAGGTCGTTGCGAATCTGCTCGAGCATCAATTTGATGCCGAGTTCGCGCAGCTCGGGCGCAGGCTCCGCTTCCGGCGCAGTCAGGAACCGGTCTCCGTGTTCGGCTTTGATCTGTTCGGCGAGGTCGACCATGTAACTGCCGGGATAGCCATCCTCAGGAATTGCGACGTCGCGTCCAAAAAGCTGCTGATAGCGCGCGTTCAGCGTTCGGCCGAACGTCTGTGCCTGCGCACCAGCGTCGTTGACGTAATACTCGCGCTCTACTTCGCAACCGACAGCTTCGAGCAGTCTTGCCAGTGTGCTGCCCATGACCGCACCGCGGCCGTTGCCGACGTGGATTGGGCCGGTCGGGTTGGCACTGACGAACTCAACCTGTACTTTTGTGCCCTTGCCCGTCTCGCTGCTACCGAACTGATCGCCGGCAGCGTTGATGGCCTCAAGCTGTTTCTGGAGCCAGGGTTCGTTGAGAAAGAAGTTGATGAACCCGGGCGGCGCCGGTACGGCTTCGCGAATCATTTCATCCGGCTGAAGATGGCGGGCAATCGTGCGCGCCAGTTCGATCGGTGCCCCGGGGCCGCCAACCGCTTTTTTCAGGCGAAGGGGAAGGCTCGTCGCATAGTCGCCGTTCTCGGGCCTCTGCGGCCGTTCAATCAACGCTTCAGGCAGTGTTACCGCGGGCAGTTCCCCGGCCTGCTGGGCGCGCACGGCAGCTGCGCGGACAAGCTCGGCGATGTCATCTCTAATCAAGGGTGGTCTCCCTGGCTTCGTCCTAACACGCTATCACGGCCCGCCCCTGACGTCAGCGCGTCAGTTGGCCTCCCCGGCCTTCGCCGACAGTTCCTCAACACGTCGGCGCACTTCTGCCAGCCGGGGCGACGCCAGATCGGGATCGCTGGAGAGCAGAGAACTGGCATCCTCACGAGCGTTCTCGAGGATATCCAGATCGGAGAGCCGAGCCTGCCGGAGGGTTGGCAGCCCGCTCTGCCGTGTTCCAAAGTAGTCGCCGGGACCACGAAGCCGCAGATCGGCCTCGGCAAGCTCAAGGCCGTCGGTTGTGCGCTCAAGCAACTCAAGCCGCGATCGTACTTCCGGTGAGCCGTTGTCCGACAGCAGCAGGCAGAAGCTCTGTTCACCGCTGCGTCCGACACGGCCTCGGAACTGGTGCAACTGGGCGAGGCCAAATCGATCGGCGCCTTCGATCATAATCACGGTTGCGTTCGGGATATCGATACCGACTTCGACCACGGCAGTTGACACGAGAATGTCGGCGGCGTGGTCGCGAAATCCCTGCATCACAGCGTCCTTGTCCGTTGGCGACATGCGGCCGTGCAGGAGGCTTACGGAGAGGTCCGGGAAGATCTCGGTTCGCAACCGCTCGTACTCCTCGGTGGCCGCTCTCGCCTCGATCGATTCCGACTCTTCGACCAGCGGACAGA
>JBBRGK010000486.1:0-3209 GCA_038240805.1 Dehalococcoidia bacterium
CAACTGGTGACCGCCTACTACCAAACCCTCGCAGCCGCCGTCAACAGCGGCGACTTCAGCACGGTGGTCGCTTTCTTCACGCCCGACGCGGGCATCGACTCCGAGCTGGTGGCCGGCGGCGCTAGCGGCACGGCAGGCATCCTCGCCTTCTTCAAAAAGCTGCCGAAAATGAGCGGCTTCAGCGTCGAGGTGTCGAACGTTGTCGAGGCCGACACGTATGTCGATGCGGACTGGCGTTTCCGGGCTGCACCAGCCTCGCTGCGCGGCTACCTCGATGGACATGACGGCTTCACGATCCGCGACGGGCTGATTAGCCAGCTTTCTCAAGCTGTTGACCGCCAGGCAGCGGCCGAGGCGTTCCTGCCGTCGCCGACTGCCCCGCTGCCGCGCGGTACGCCGGTGGAGCGCACGAAGGTGCGAATCGAAAACTTCAAGTTCGCGCCACAGGTGATCAAGGTGCCGGTCGGCGCCCGTGTGACCTGGACCAACGCCGACGCAGACTCCCACACGGTCACCACCGACGACAAAACGATCGACAGCGGCGTGATCGAGCAGGAAGTCTCGGTGACGCTCAGCTTCCCCGCCGCCGGCGAATATCCGTACTACTGCACGATCCACCCCGGCATGCGCGGCAAGATCGTCGTCGGACCGTAAGCAGGGCTCACGGTCCAGTTTTCGGACGCGGCTTCTGCAGCCGGTTGAGCAGATAGGCAACGGCGCGTGCGATCTCGACCAGCGGAGCGCTGACAAAAGGAATGTCTAGCAGGTCGGGACTCAACCGGTACTGTTTCTCGTGAAACTGGAAAATAATATCGCCTTTGCCTTTGGCATCCAGGCGATCACGCAGCTCTCGCACTTCGTCGATCGACTGGCTCGACCGCACCGAGGCATCGAGGATCCCGATCTCCGCGTCGGCGTTGTGGAGATCCTGCAGCACCCGCGAGGCGTCCTCCTCGAGCCGGTTCACCCGTTCCTTTAACACCTGCCGGCGTGTTTCAAGCCGCACGGCCTCAGCCAGAGTGCGCCGCCGCTCCTCCAGCAGATGCAGCCGCTCTGCTTCAGATCGTGCCTGTTCGATCAGGAGCTGTAGATCGGCGTCGGCGAGCTTCGGCTTCACCAGTTGCGGCGGCATCAGCCCCGCGATCAGCACACTGAGTCCGAGCGGCGTCAGCAGGGCGGCGAGAACGCCGAACAGGATGATCAGCAGCCAATGCTCGTTCGCTGCGACCGCAGCAACTCCCGCCGCCACGACCACGGCGACGAGCGCTAGCCCCACGACCACTGCGATCAGCCGCTGGATCATGTGCCCGGTGTCCGTTGGATCTCACCCCGTCCATCCTCGCCGCCCATGCTGGGCAACCAACGATCGCCCTCTCTATCGCAAGGCGATGGAGAGGGTAAGGGGTGAGGCCGGCCGACTACGACCGCGGCAGGCTCAGCCCGCGGGTAGCGATGATGTTGCGCTGGATCTCGCTGGTGCCGCCGGCGATCGTGAGCGAGGCGGCGTTCAGGTAGCCGCCTTCGATTCGGCGGCGCAGGGCCAGCGCCCTGGGCGTGTCGCTGAGGCCAAACGTCGCGACCATGTGCATGGCGGTGTTGACCATGCGCTGCGTCCACTCGGTGCCATACACCTTCGACATCGACGCTTCGTAGTTGGGCACTTTGCCCTGGCTGAGCATCCATGCCACCCGGTAGGCCAGCAGCCGGCCGGTCTGCAGCTCGAGGTAGCGGTCGGCAAGCTCAGTGCGCAGCCGTCCGAAGCGAGGGTTCCCTTTTAATGTATGGGCGTAGTTCATCACCTCGGTAAACAGCAGGCCCGAGGTGGCGATCCGCTCGATCCCGGAGCGTTCGAAGTCAAGGTTGGCTGCCGTCACGTACCAGCCACGGTTCTCCTCGCCGATCAGGTTCGCCCGCGGTACGCGGACGTTGTCGAAAAACACTTCATTAAAGTGGTGCTGATTCCCCATGTTCACCAACGGCCGCACGTTGATGCCGGGCGACTTCATATCCACGATCAGGATGCTGATGCCGCGATGCTTGGGAGCGTCAGGATCGGTGCGGGTGACGAGCCAGATCATGTTGGCCTGGTGTGCGTTGCTGGTCCAGATCTTCTGACCGTTGACGACATACTCATCGCCGTCGCGCACGGCCCGCGTCTGCACAGCGGCAAGGTCGGAGCCGGCGCCCGGTTCAGACATGCCGATCGCCCAGCTCTCCTCGGCGTTGACGATCTTGGGCAGATGCTCTTTCTTCTGTTCCTCGGTGCCGTGCACGATCAGCGACGGACCCATCTGCCGCTCGGCGACGAAGTGATAACTGGTGGGAGCCTGGCGGGTGACCATCTCCTCCGTGTAGATCAGCCGCTCGATCGGGCTGAGCGCCTGGCCGCCGTATTCTTTCGGCCAGGCCATGCCGATCCAGCCACGAGCGGCCAGCTTCTTGCTGAACGCCTGCGAAAAGCCCTCAGTGTCGCCGGACTGATCTCGGCTGGCCAGCTCGGTATCGAGGAATGTGCGGATCTCGCCGCGGAACTGTTCCTGCTGGGGAGTGAAATTGAAATCCATCGCCTGCTCCCTGGCTCGTGATAGTGCTCATTTCAATGCATCGCGGCAGCTGCCTACGGCCGGGCTGCACACGCCAGGCACCGTTGTCGCCCACCGTGCGGCAGCCGTGCCTTGATACTACATCACTATATCTCTGCCACGGGCGAGGCATCTGCATGCAACCCGTGGTATGGTCAAATGGCGGTATCCGCAACCGGCGGAGCCATTGTCCGCTATTTCCGCTGTCAGGACTGCCTCCATGATCGATGTTGCTCCACAAACAAATCGCGCCCGGCTTGTGATTATGAGCGGCGTTATGCTCGGCCTGCTGCTTTCGTCGCTTGATCAGACGATCGTCAGCACCGCGATGCCGCGCATTATCAACGACCTCGGAGGCCTCTCGTACTACAGCTGGGTTTTCACCGCTTACCTGCTCACCTCGACTGCGGCGGTGCCGATCTTCGGCAAGCTGTCCGATGTCTACGGACGCAAGCCGTTCTACATGGGCGGCATCATCCTTTTTCTGATCGCCTCGGCGATCTGCGGCGTGGCCAGCAACATGCCGATGCTGGTGCTGTTTCGTGCGGTTCAGGGGATCGGCGGCGGCATCATGATGGCGAACGCCTTTGCGATCATCGGTGATGTCTTCCCGCCCTCTGAGCGCGG
>JBBRGK010000487.1:0-3205 GCA_038240805.1 Dehalococcoidia bacterium
TATGCTCAACACCCTCGGTGGCGCACTGCCGGGCGAGCTTGTCATACTCGCGCAGGAACGTCGGCAGCTTGAGCACCTTCAGGTGATGGCCGAGCAGAAGCTGGGGCTTATCGGTCATGACGTCACCCCGGTGAGCAGATCGAGGTACGTCCTGGCCGACGTCGTCGCCACGGTGGCGTTCGGCAGGTAGGGATAAACACTCATGTCGAGGCGTGGCGGGCGGCGCTCGATGCGGCACAGCACCAGGTGCTTGACCGCGTCGAAGCCGATCACGCCGCGATCGATGGCATCGCGCACGCCGGCGGCGACGTCGTCGATCCTGAACACCTCCATCAGCCGCAGCACCTGCACGAACTCGCGCTTGCCCTGCTTGCCCATGCGCGCCTCGAGCAGGCGGCGCAGAGTGGCGAACGCTTCGGGCAATTCCCAACCGGCCAACGGTGCCGCCTGGTCGAGCGCGCCGATCTTCTGCTCGAGCAGCGCCAGGTAATGCAACGGGTCGAACACGAAGTCTTCGCGCTCGTAGGATCGGACGTGCCGGGCGATGATCTCGGCGCCACACGAGATCACCACCTCGTGGACGTAGCCGCGGATCACGACCTCGCGATGGCCCCAGGCGGTTGGCACCGAGTAGTCGGTGCCGCGATAGCGCACCAGCGACAGCGAACTGACCCGGCCAGCCTGCTTCTCACAGGCATCATAGGGCGTCGGCGGCAGATCGTGGAACGCCACCAGGTCCCGCGTCATCCGCTCCCCGATCGTCTCGTCGTGACCGCGTAGTCGATCGTCGAGGCGACGGCGGCACGCTGTAAGCAGATCCTCGTTGAGCACGTCAAAGCTGGCGGCATGCGGCAACGGCACCAGGTAGTTGCGCCGGATCAAACCAACCAGACCTTCGACCTTGCCCTTGTCGTTGCCCTTGCCCGGCCGGCCGAACCGGTCGGTGAACAGGTAGTGCGACTGCAGCTCGCTGAACACACGGGTTCGCTGGCGGCGGCCATCTCCCAGGATCCGCGACACCGCGATCCGGGTGTTGTCGTACAGGATCGACTGCGGCACCTTGCCGAAGAAGTCGAACGCCGCCACGTGACCGGCGCAGAATGCCTCCGTCGTCTCCGCCGGATAGGCCTGCACAAAGCCGGCGTCCGAGTGCGCCAGGTCCATTGCGAAGAAGTGGATCTTCCGTTCCACCCCGCCGATCACCGCCACAGCCTCGCCGAAGTCGGCCTGCGCATGACCGGGATCGTGCCGCAGCGGTACAAACATCTCGCGTTGCCGCTGACGCTGCCCCAGCACGTAATCCTTCACGATGGTCAGGCCGCCAGCGTAACCGTGCTCGGCGCGCAGTCGCTCGAAGATCCGTTTCGAGGTGTGCCGCTGCTTCGCTGGACGGCCCTTATCATCTGCCAGGATCTGATCGATGATACCGACGAACGGGTCCAGCTTCGGCCGGGCCGCCGGGTGACTGCGCCGGTACCCGGGCGGAACCGAGAAGGCCAGCATCTTCGCTACCGTCCGAGGATCCAGCCCGAACCGCCGAGCCGCCTCACGACGGCTCAGACCCTCAATCCGCACCGAATGGCGGACTTGCCTGTAAAGTTCCACGTCCTTCATCCCTCCGCCCTCTGCACTCTATGCAAAGGACTATCTGCCGAGGCATTTTTGCTCCGGCGCAACCAGACTCTCTGGCCGCTTCAGTGAGGGATTTTCTCTCCGGCGCTTACAGACGGCAAATTCAATCCGGGTACCAACGCGCCTGACGTGGAGTTGATCCACTTTAGCAGAGGTGTCGCGTTCGGCAATGGCGATGGCTTTGGCAACGCTTACCTTCGTCGCGCGGAGGTCGGCCAAGGTAAGGTCGGTGACGGCGATGTTAAGCCGGCCGCATATCGACTTCTCAACAGATTGCGGTTTTTTGACAGTGCCAGCCCTTTGATTCCGAGTCTCACGGAACGGTCCGCTCATTACTCGAGGGACTCTAGATACGCGATCAAGTCTTCAATCTGAGCCACTTTAAGTTGAAACTGAGGCATACTCGGATGGGCGGTCACGATACCCTCGGCGAGCGACTCAACGAGATACGCGACCGGATAGTGGAGGTGAAGTCCGCGGAATGGCGGCGCGATCCGAAGCGGACTTTCTCCGACACGGCCAATTGCATGACAAGAGGCGCAATGGGTTTGAGCGAACGTGCGTCCGCGCTCCACCCGCAGTTCCTGAGCTTGAGCTGTCGTTGTTAGGTGGCAACCACTAACGAGGGCTGCCAGCATCGTTGAAATTCTCATTGACGAGTCCATTACACAGCCCATCAGGCGGGAGAAGTCCACGGAAAGGCCGTCCGCCGGCTGGGCAACAACGGATGAGGCTCGAACGCCGCTAGTACGGGCTAACCGCCTCCAGCTTCGCCCACGGAACAACTAGCTCCAGCTCGCCGAGGAAGACTTCGCGCCTGGTCTGTTTGCGCTTGCCGCCATACTCAACATTGGAAAAACTGAGCTGACCCGCCATCGCAACCTCCGAGTGCGGAGTCTAACAAACATCAATACTCACGGCGACTTGTTCAGAGATTCCCTAGTCTACGGCAGCACGCCCAGTAATCGATTCGATGGAGATCCGAAAATACACAGGCTTAAGCGGGCGGTCGTGGCCACCGAGCACAGTTCGAGCATAACCGGGCTCCCACCAATTTGCTTTCCTAGCCAGGAGTTGATGAACCATTTGCCGCTCGGAGTCACCTGCAACCGTATCTGGTATTTCATGATATCGCCCGAGCACAATCACACTCTGCCACTTCTGTGCGGTTACGATCTCATCAGCCTCCAAGCAGACCAGAGGATTGATGCGCATCCACTCGATCTTTTGACCGATTGTCGCGAAGGCGTAAATGTTATGCCCTTCAACAATAAAAGAGATCGGAACAATGTAGGGTTGGGCGTCCTTAGCACAGGCGAGCTTGCCAAAGCCGACCCGCGATAGCAGATTAAAGCTGTCTTGTTTACTGAGATCCTGGATCAACATGGTGGTCTTTGTATTGGGCCTTCCGGGGCGAGTGGCAGGCTAGGAAAGCAGCTACTCAACGATAACAGACCTGCCAATGCACCGGCAAGGAAGATGACGATGGCCAGCTGCCCTTGCGCAGCTTGGGGATGCGCAGTTCGACGCGCCGGCCCGCGTCTCCCAGTCGCGTTCGCGATAGCCGTTGCGC
>JBBRGK010000488.1:0-3197 GCA_038240805.1 Dehalococcoidia bacterium
GCACAATCCGGTGGAGCTGTTGAGCTCGGCCCGGTTGGCGAGCATTGCGGCGCGGCTGCGGCTGTTGGCGGATGTGGTGATATTCGATTCGGCGCCGGTGGTTGCGCTTGCGGATGCGAGCCTGATTGCGACGCATGTGGATTCGGTGCTGACGGTGGTTGCGGCGGGGCAGACACAGGCCGGGGCCTTGAAGATTGCTCTGGACAACATCGGCCGCTCGGCGGGCAATGTGCTTGGTGCGGTGCTGAACTCGGTGACGCGGGAGACGGGCACCGGCTACGACTACTACTACAAGTACACCGGCAGATATGGCTATGTGCCGCGTGCATCCTGGGTGGCGCCGGAAACCGCCCCGCTGCCGGTTGCAGATGCCGCAGCGAGCGGCGAGCGCACGGTATAGCCGGTGCCGACCCTTACAGCTAGATCGGGGGTACGTTCCCCGGTGCAGAACAAAACCGCTGGTGAAGGGCGAGGCCAGCAGCTATAGCCGAGAAACTAAGCGGTCGTAGTCGGCGTGGGAGCCTATCCAAAACCAGACAATCGTGTCGCCATCGCGCACCCCCAGCGCGCGGTAGGCGGTCGTGATTCGCACCGACTGGACCGGCAGGCTCGGATGCACCAGCTTGAAGCGCAGGCTCGGATGGTATGGGTCGCTTTGAAAGCGTCGATACGCCTCCCTTGCCTGGACCTGGATGTGGCCGGGCAAACGCGCCATGGCATCCCGGAATCGTTGTGTGGTGCGCGAATTCACAGGCGCTCGGGGTCGAGCGGCTTGGTGCGCCGCCCCCGATGCTCGGCGAGCGCCTCGCCCGCCATGTGCGCCAGCACGTCCGCCGATTCAGTAAAGGCCTGCTCCCAGCGCCGGTCCGAGGTGAGTTCTTCCAGCAGCCACGTGGCCACCGTCTCCTGCTCGTGCTCGGGAAGCTTGGCCGCCTGTGCGAATGCCTCTTCAAGTAGCTTGTTCATCATCGCTCTCTCTGCGCCTTCTGTCGAACAGCGTTGCCAGCTCTATGCGCACGCCGGGCAGCGCCGCCGGCTCGATGGACCCCTCACCGTAGACGATTTCGCTGTAGCTTCCATCCGGTTGGCACCGCCAGGCGGTGACTGTGCGCTCGTATGGGTGCACGCGCCAGATCTCGGCATCGCCACGCTGCTGGTACTCCCGAAGCTTGAGTTCGACATCGTACTCGCCGGTCGAGGGGGACCAAACCTCCACCACCAGCGGCAGCGGCTCCTCGTAGACATCAAGCTGGCCCCTGCGCTCCCGAAGTTTGCGTTGTACCAACCCCGAAGGCGCCACTGCGATGTCGGGGATATAGTAGGAGCCGGAGGACACGCGCAAACGCGGCCCGTTGACAAAGACCGTGAACTCCGTTGGTTCCAGCTGCTTGAAGCACTGGCCTGCAAGCCGGCTGATCGTGCTGCTGTGCTCATAGGTCATGCCGGGCTTCTGCCGCAACCGGCCGCACTCCAGCTCCCACTGGCCATCGGGGTCCTCCAGCGCCAGCTGCTCGTACGTCTTCACACTGACGACCATGATGCTCTCCGCCGTCCCACGCATCAGCCAATTGCGCGATAAGTATACCCGCCTTACCATGCCGCCGGTTCGCTCCAGACGATCTCGCCGCCGCTGACCGTCATCAATACGCGCGCGGAGGCGATCTCAGCGGCGGGGCAGGTCATGACATCACGATCGAGCACGATAAAGTCGGCATACTTGCCGGGCGCGAGCATTCCCGCTACATCTTCATCGAAGCCGGCGTAGGCGGCCCAGCTGGTGAACGAACGCACCGCCTCCTTGCGCGAGAGCCGCTGCTCGGGGTGCCACGCGGCAGCTTCGTTGAAAACGTCGCCGGGTTTGCAGCGCGTCACCGAAGCGCTCAGGCCGAGCAGCGGATTCGCCGACTCTACCGGGAAATCCGATCCGCCAGCGATGATGACGCCGCTGTCCACCAGCGACCGCCAGGCGTAGGCCAGCGCCGCACGTTCACTGCCCAGGCGCGCTTCCGCCCAGCCGCTGTCGGAGGTGCAGTGGGTCGCCTGCATGCTGGGAATCACGCCGATCTGCTTGAACCGCGGCAGGTCGGCGGCCGAGAGGATCTGGGCATGCTCCACCCTCAGGCGGCGGTCTTCGCCGGGATGTTCGGCCAGCACGCGCTCAAACACGTCCAGCACAGTGCGGTTGCCGCGGTCGCCGATCGCATGGATGCAGACCTGGAAGCCGTGCTCAACTGCGTCGCGCGTCCAGCGTTCAAGATCCGCGCCGCTGGCAAGCTCCAGGCCGCGGTTGTCGGGGTCGTCTGAGTACGTCTCAAGCATCGCCGCCCCGCGTGAGCCGAGCGCTCCGTCGGAGTACAGCTTGATCGCCGATACAGAGAGCCGCTCGCCGTAGCGCCGCTCCGGGCCACGCTCGCGCCAGTTCTGCCAGGTCCTGCCGGGACCGTTGATGGCGGCCAGCACCCGGAAAGGAAAGCGTCCGGCATCGATCAGCGAGCGGTAGGTATCGATCGTCTTATCGTCCACGCCCATCTCGTGAATGCCCGTCAGCCCGAAACGAAGACATTCTTCGATCGCGGCGGAGATCGCCCCTGAAAGCTCGCCGGCGGCGATCTCGGGGATCTTGCCGCGCACCAGTGCGGTCGCCGCGTCGATCAGCACGCCGGTTGCATGGCCGGCAGGGTCGCGCAGAATCCGGCCGCCGGCGGGGTCCGGTGTCTCGTCGGTGATCGAGGCCGCAGCGAGCGCGGCGCGGTTGACCCAGAGCGCATGCCCATCGATCCGTGTCAGGGCGACCGGGTTGCGAGGAGCAACGGCATCGAGCGACGCTGCGTCGGGGAAGGCGGCGCCGGGCCAGGTTGTCTGGTCCCAGCCGCGGCCGGTGATCCAGACGCCTTCGCCGCGTTGCCGTACCCCGTCCGAGACTCTGGCTGCGGCTTCGGCAACAGAACGGGCGCCGGTAAGGTTCACCGACCGCCGCGCTTCGGCCATGTTGCGAAGGTGCGCATGGGCGTCGATCAGACCCGGCAAAACCGTGCGGCCGCGCAGGTCGATCTCGTCGCCGCGCGCAGGCAGATCTTTCTGGTCGCCGGTGGTACTGATGCGATCCCGCTCGCAGGCAATGGCGGTCGCTGCTGGACGTTGCGGGTCCTGCGTGTATATGTTCGCGTTGACGAAGCGCATGCGGTCGTTCCTTTCGG
>JBBRGK010000489.1:0-3194 GCA_038240805.1 Dehalococcoidia bacterium
TTGCCGACGGCGTCCGCGGCGGAGGAGTATCCCTTGCGGTCGAGAATCGCGTTCAGTTCGGTCGCAAGGCGAGCGTAGATTGCCGTGCCCTGCTGCTTGTATGCCGTGCCGCACTGGATCGCGCATGCGCCTGCGAGCAAGTACTCGAACGCGTCGGTGCCGCAGTAGACACCGCCCGCGCCGATTATTGGCACCCGGCCATCGAGCAGGGTGTGGAACGCGCGGACATTGGCAAGCGCTACCGGCTTAATGTACTCGCCGCCAAGACCCCCAAAGCCGTCACGGGGGTGGATAACCGCAGATTCAGACTCGGGGTCGATGACCAGCGCGTTTCCCACCGAATTGATTAGCGTCAGAAAGTCGATCGGGTGCTTCCGAAGGACCGCCGCCATCCGCTCGTGATGGACCGGGTCGAAGTAGGGAGGCAGCTTCAGGCCAAGTGGCCGGCTGCAGACGGCCCGAACCGCGGCAATGACCGCGTCCGAAGCCTCAAAGTCGTAGCCAACCTGGGGATGGCCGGCGATATTTGGACAGGAGAGGTTTACTTCCACCAGGTCAAAGCCGGCTTCGGAAGCTGCCTGCGTAATTGTCATGTAGTCCGAGAGTGAAAAGCCGGCCACGCTGGCGACGACCGGCTTGTTGCCTTCCTCTCGCAGGCGAGGGAGCAGGCGGCAGTACTCTTCGTAGCCGAGATTTGGCAGTCCCATTGAGTTGAGCGACCCGAGTTGCAGGTCGGCATAGCGCGGCTCCGGATTTCCGGCGCGTGGCAGCAGCGTCATCGACTTCGTGACGGCCGCACCCGCATGGGACCGCAATAGACCGTGCAGTTGCTCCAGCGTCGTGCAATCGGGTCCCGAGGCGTTCATGAACAGCGGATCTACGCGCACACCCGCGATCGTCGCTGAGATGTCAGCCATGATGAACCTCCTCCGCGCCTGGCGGGTCTGGGTTTTCGGCGTGCTCGTTGTTAGTGCCGGTGGGGTAGCCGGGGAACCCTGGCAGCTTGCGCTCCGTCAGCATCTGGTAACGCACATCAATGACGTTCCCGCTGCTCCAGCTAATGCTCGGCGGGACCGATGGCTGCTTCTGTGACGCGACCGGTTGTTGGAACTGCGGATGATGGCGGCCTCGAACCGATCCGGCTGACTGCGACTGCGGCCGTGCCCGCCTGGACGGCGCACGTCGCATCTGCGCCCGCAGCGTTCGATGGGGCCGCCATTCGCGCCGTCTCGGGCGCCTTCGGCGGCTGCGACCGGCGGAGTTCGAGTCATCGCTCTCGTCGGCTGTGCGATGACCAACGGCCATCCAGCCGAACAGCATCAGGCCCGCGCCGACCAGGGTCCACTGCAGATATTCTGGTATCGCTGCCCTCCGGCGGGTACGAAAAAGCCGGCTATTCGCAGCCGGCTTCTGGCGCAACTCGGGCACATGGCGGACCGTACGGCCGGTTGGTGGAGCGAGGGGGATTCGAACCCCCGACCTCTGCGATGCGAACGCAGCGCTCTCCCAGTTGAGCTATATCCCCTGACATTGCTGTTTTGAAGCCTATCAACGGCTCTCCGAACGTGTCAAGGCAAACGAGGCTCGCAGTGGGCTCCGACTGCGCGCTGACCCCCGTGGGATTCTCTCGAAAAGCCCATTCAAACTGAGCGAGATCCGCCGCTGTGTTCCGGGTCTTTCAGCCCGCTGCCGGTAATGATTACGACCGCGACACCTGACGCCGTGATCTCGACCGAAGCGACGAGCCTTGCGAGTCCGGCCACCGCTGCCGCGGATGTTGGCTCGGCGTAAACGCCTTCGAGCGTCGCAAGCAGCCTGCCCCAGCGCACGATCGCTTCTTCCGAGACAGCCACCGCGCCGCCCCGGGTGTCTCGCATTGCGCTGAGCAGAGCAGCGCCGCGGGGAGGGTTGGCGATGCTGATCCCGCCGGCGATGGTCGGCTTCGGCTCTACCCGCAAGGGAGTGTCCCAGCCGTTTTCCAACGCCTGTACGAGCGGTGCGCACGCCTCCGGTTGGACGCCAAAGAGCGGTGGCAATGATTTGAGGCTGCCCCGGCGCTTCAGCGACCCGAACCCTTCGTAACAGCCCGCGAAAAGCGAACCGCCCCCGGTAGGCATAACCACCGGTGGCAGGACTTCGAGTTCCTCGAACAGTTCAAAAGCCAGCGTCTGGTTGCCGGCGACGAACATCCCGCTGAGGTTGTGGTTCAGGTGGTAGACCCCGGCATCGCGGGCTGCGGCAAGGGCTGCAGCAGCGACATTCTCGCGGCTGCCCTGTACCAGAACGACGCGCCCACCGTACGCCGCCGCCTGCCGCAGCTTTGCCTGTGGCGCAGTCGAAGGGGCATAGATAGTGCAACGGAGCCCCGCGCGGGCCGCATATGCAGCAGCGGATGCGCCAGCGTTGCCTGAAGAATCCTCGACCAGGTGTGTTGCGCCTACGGTAAGCGCGGCAGAAACAGCCATAGCAGTCCCGCGGTCTTTGAAGGAGCCTGTCGGGTTCTGGCTCTCAAGTTTCAGGTAAAGCCTGTTGATACCAATAGCGTTCGCGAGCCGGGGCGCCTCGATCAGCGGGGTTGAGCCTTCACCGAGCGTAACCCGGCAAGATTCGGCGGTCTCAGGCAGCGAGTCCGAGAATCGCCAGATTCCGGCCGAAGCGCCCACGGTGCGTTTCCTCGCGCGATTACTTCGACAATTGGGGAGTGTCCGCGCGGGCCGTGGAACGGCCAAACTTGAACAATCCTTGCTCTCAGTTACTGGTACATGATCACGGCGGGCCGGGGATCGAGGTCTTCTACCTGCTGCTCGGTGAGCAGGTTCGTGTCGTATTTGTAGAACAGCTTGATTCCACCGTATTTGGCCCCGAACTGCTTGATCAACGTGTCATATTTGCTCAGCTTGCCGCCCTGGTCGCCAAAGCCGTCCATGTTGAGGACGACATCGACCCGCGGTTCGTTGAAATTCAGCGCTTCTTTGTTGGTGATCATGTCGAACTGGAACTGATGCACGATCACGATCTTGTTCGGTAACCGCTCCTGTTCTACCATGTGCTCCACTTTGTCGAGGGCGAAATTAATGTCATTGCTATCGAGTGTGCCGATCTCCTGACCCGGCCGCATACCAGGCGGCGTCACGAACTCAGGCTCGATGGCCAGGTGGACCCACGGGTACTTGAGATACGGCATCACGTACTGG
>JBBRGK010000490.1:0-3190 GCA_038240805.1 Dehalococcoidia bacterium
GCCGTATCATATTTCAGGTCGGGCCCGGTGGTCGGGATATAGGCCTTGCCGGTGTTCCACTCGCCATAGATGCCCATCGCCTGCTTGCCGGTGATGAGCAGCCCGACATCGCCGCCCGTCCGGCTGGCGATCAGGTTCACCAGGGCACCATTCTTGTTGTACGCATCGTACCAGCGCTTGTACCAGCTGAGCCAGTCGACGCAGGCTTGACTATTGACGGTAATCTTCTTGCTGGCTTCGTCATAGAATTGGCAGCCGAAGAGGGTGGAAGTCTGCTCGATATTGTTGGAGGGATCCGTCGGAATATAGCCTGCCCGGGCGAGCGTCCCGTCGGCGTTCCATTTGGTAAGCTTTTCCGCGTCTGCCCAGAGTTCCTCCAGGGTCTTCGGCGGCTTGGCCGGATCGAGACCGGCTTCCTTGAAGGCGTCCGTATTGTAATAGAGCGCATAGGTGTCTTGGCCGAAGGGAAGGCCGTAAAGCTTGCCCTGGTATGACACCCATTTGAGCGCGGCAGGGATAATGTCGCTGGTGTCGGCGCCAATCTAGGAGAGGACATCGTTGAGCGGCATGATCACCTTGTCATGAGCGAAGCCGGCGACGGCTCCGTTATCGCACATGATGACCATGTCCGGCGCCGTCCCGCCGGCAACGGAAGCGACGATTTCCTCGGCGTTGATCGAGCCGCCGATGCCCTTGACCTGGATGGACGGGTTGGCGGCGTTCCACGCCGAGATCACCGATCCCATTGCCGCCATTTCGGCGTCACCACCCCAGCAGTAGCGGAGTGTGAGGTTGACGGGATCGGCCGCCGCGGAGGGGGCCGCCGTAGCAAGGGCACCCGCGGTCGCGAGCACGCTGGCCAGTGCCATCGTTGCAAGTCTGTTTCGCATTGTGTTGTCCTCCATTGATTGACGCGTTGAATGCTCCGTGACCGATTTGATCCCAATTTTTTTGGGACCCCCTTCAGCCCTTCTGACCCGTGAGCGCTATTCCTTCGATGAACTTACGCTGGGCGAAGAAGTAGAGGATGACGAGCGGGAGCGCGACGACGACGGCGGCGGCCATCGACTGCGGCCAATCCAGCTTGTGGGATGACTGGAACACCTGCACCGCCCGCGAAAGAGGCTGGAGTGTGGGATCCTGCAGATAGATCAACGGTCCATAGAAGTCGTTCCATTTGTCGATGAAGGTCAGCAATCCCACGGTGATGAGTGCTGGTACCGCCAGCGGCATCACGACCTGGAACAGGATTCTGAGCTCCCCGGCGCCGTCGATACGTGCCGCGTCGATCAGGTCCTTGGGGATCCCCAGGAAGAACTGACGGAGTAGGAAGATGAAGAAGGGGCCGGACCATGCGCCCGAGGCGCTCCCGAACAAGGACGGAATCAGCAGCGGCAGGAAGGTGTTGATCCAGCCAAGCTTGGCATAAGTCACATAGAGCGGGATCAGCGTCACCTGACCGGGAAGCATCATCGTGGTGAGCACCAGGAGGAAAATGATATTGCGCCCCGGCCACTTGATGATCGCGAACCCATAGGCGACGACACTGCTCGAAAGCACCGTGAAGACAACCGACGGGACGACGTAGATGAGCGTGTTCAAAAGGGCCCTGAGGAAGTGCATGCGCTCGAGCGCGTCCGGATAATTGGCCCACACGAACGGGTTCGGCAGGAGCACCGGCGGCGACGCGATTGCCTGCATGTTGGTCTTGACCGAAGTACTGAGCATCCAGATCAAGGGAGCGAGGTAGAGGGCAGAAAGGACGATGAGCACGATGGTCACGGCGCCCCGCGTGAACACCGATGCGCGTCTGACTGCATCCGCGTGCGCGACCGTGCGCTCTGTCCTAACCGAGGCCGCTTTCATTCCTCACCCTCATAGTAGACGCGACTGCGTGACAGGCGCAGCAGGATGACGGTGGCCAGGAGGATCAGTACGAGCAGGAACCAGGCAAGTGCCGACGCATATCCCATGCGGAAATAGCGGAACGCGTTGTTGTAAAGGTTCAGCCCGTAAAAAAGCAGCGAGTTCTGGGTGCCCCCGATGGCGGCGCCATTTGCGCCGATCCCCTGGCTGACGACGTAAGCCTGCGTGAACGACTGAAACGCCGCAATTCCCTGGGTAATCAGGTTGAAGAGGATTGCCGGGCTGATCATCGGAATCGTCACGTGGCGGAGGCGGAGCCACGGGCCGGCGCCGTCGATCTCGGCGGCCTCGTAAAGCGTCCTCGGCACCGCCTGCAGGGCTCCGAGGTAGATGATCACAACGTCTCCGGCCGCCCAGACGGTCAGCAGGACAATGCCGTTCTTTGCCCATGCGGGGTCGTAGAACCAGGCCGGGCCATGAATGCCAAAAGCCAGGAGGACCTGATTTACGAGCCCGTTCGGGGGGTTGAGCAGCCAAATCCAAAGGATCGAGGCAGCGACCGCGGGTATGATGACGGGCAGAAAGAAGATCGTCCGAAAAATACCGATCCCCCGGAGACCCTTGGTGTTGAGGAGCAACGCAATGCCGAGCGCGACGAACACCGACAGGGTACCCCAAAAAAGGTGAGGTAGAGGGTGTTCCAGAGGGACTTCCAGAACAACGGGTCCGAGACCATCTGCGCGTAGTTGTCGAGGCCAACCCAGCGCGGCGCCTGGAGGATCTTGAAGTCCGTGAAACTGTAATAGAGCGAGACCACCACCGGATAGAGTGTGAGGGCGAAGAAACCGATCAGCCAGGGCGAGATAAAGGCCAATCCGAGCACCAAATTGCGGCGGTCCGATCGCGACCAGCGCGCACGACGCCGCGGCCTAGTACTCGGTGGGTAGGTCGAAGGGTCGCCCGTCCCGCCATGCTTTTGGCCTTCCGCCGGTTTCATGAACGCAGTCCCTCCGCTCGGCTGAACTCGCGATCGCTCGCGCGTGCCTCCGGCGGCAGCGTACCCCAAACCATGGCGACGCGCCCCTGGAGCGCCGTTCCGCTCTCGATCGGCCGCCCAGTCCCGAAATTCGTCGTCCAGATGTGGTCGGTATCAATCCTGAACGGCACGCCCCCGTACCAGTCCAGAACGTAGAGCACCGGCGCGCCGGCGACGAGCGAGGCGCGTACATGCTGCGTCCCGTCGGAGAGGACCGACACGGATTTGTGCCCGTCGGTGACGCCCGCCGCGAGGACCGATCGCTTGGTGCTGCGATAGTCGTTGGTC
>JBBRGK010000491.1:0-3188 GCA_038240805.1 Dehalococcoidia bacterium
TGCAGTACCCAAAACTGTTCGGCGTTGCGGACGGCAAAGCGACTCTGTTCGGGCTCGATAGTGCCGGGCAGCGCCTCGATCTGCGGTTGATCAACGGCCCATACGATTTTCCGGTGCTGCAATCGCGGCTACTTGCGGGGAAGGTCGGCTATATGCGGCTGGCTCAGTTCGTCCAGTCCAGTGCTCCGCTCGGCAACGGCCTCACCGTGCTCGACGACCTCGATCGGCGGCTCGACGAGCTCGACGCCGCCGGAGCGCAGGGGTTGGTGCTTGATCTGCGTGACAACTCAGGTGGCAGTGTGGCGACGGCAACCGAGTTGCTTGGCCGTTTCCTGCCGGAGGACGCGCTCACGGAAATTGATTTTGACGAGCGTGGCCACGAAGTAACGGGCCTCGCCAGCGGCCAGATGCGGCGTCTGCAGCACCCGCTCGTTGTGCTGGTCAACGGCGCCTCCGCTTCCGCCTCCGAAACAACTGCTGGAGCGCTGCACGAAGAGCATCGGGCGCTGCTGGTGGGCACGAGGACGGAGGGCGCCCTCGCCGGCTCGCTCGTGCTGCCGTTGCCTCAGAGTGCTGCGATGCAGGTGGCCGTAGTTGAAGAGGTGACGGCGCGCACCCGAACGAAAATCGACGGAACCGGCCTGCCAGTCGATATCGAGGTAGCCGACACGCGCAGCGCCGCCGACTACCGCGCAGGCGCCGATCCGCAGCTTGATGCCGCCGCAGCTGCGATCGCCCAGGCACCGCCGCCGCCGGCATTTCACTCCACCACCAGTGGACTGAGCCGCGAACAGGTCCACTTGCTGCTCGGGCGCTACGCCCCCGCCGCCGGCCAGATTCCCACCAACGACCGGCTGCGTGTAATCCGGCAGATCGGCTTGCGCGATTTCAACCATGTCAACGAGGCGATCGGCGACAGCCGCGATCCACTCGCCCGACAACAGATGCTGCGGCGGCGCGGCTGGCTCGGCAGCGACACGCAGAGCTACGCTGCCAACCTGTTCCTGCCGCCGACCGTTGCCGTCACGACGACGCTATTCGCAACGCCGGCCGGCGCTGCAGCGGCGATTGCGGACCCGGGTGAGGAGACAATACGGCGGGTGACGCCGCCGCTCGAGGTCGGCGACCAGACGGTAGCATACACGGGGATCGCCTTCTCGAGCGGCAGCCGCGAGATCATCTGGCGCCGTGGCAGCGTCGTCTTCGCCGTCGGTTACAGCGATCTGCCCGGTTACGAGCGCGATGACGTGTTGGCCGCAGTTGCCAGGGTGGTGGACGACGCCTACCAGGCAGCACCGCTCTCCGAAGCGACGATCGCCGGGCTGGTGCCGGCGCTTGCTGCCTCGCCGGTTGCAGCGGCAGCCACGCCTTCGTCCCCGGCGACGCCCGCCGACTCGACGGCATTGCCGTCTCTTACACAGGGCGCGGTACCCTCTGCGGTGGGCGGAAGTCCGATCGCGGCAGTGGTAACTCCCGCCCTGGCGTTGCCACTCGTGCCGGCAACCGCAGCGTCAAAGGAGCAGTCTCATTCAGGAGTGTATGTCGCGCTGGCCGTGGTCGGGCTGGTGGTGCTTGCGAGCGGTATCTTGCTGCTGCGGCGGTAGCCGGGGTGAGGCAACCTCACCCCGGTGCGGCCGTTTGCTAGAACAGACCGAGCGTGGTCGCAAGGCGGAGCAGGAAAGCCTGGCGTCCGCGCTTCGCCGTGGGTTCCATCTGCCTGGCGGACCTGAGGTCAGCGACCATGCGCTGGCGTTTGGCCTCGGCTTCGAACTCCGCCTGGCGGTACCTCTGGTACTGCTCCAGTAACGTAACGAGCATGAGCTCTTGCATATCGCGTCCTCCTCTCCGCCGGCTGCCCGGCGCCTGTGTTCACAGTCTCGCCTGCTGGCGTCAGCCTGGTAACGGACCAGAGACCCGGCCAGCAGGTCCATTGGGTCCGTACCGGGCCCGATACTCTGGTACCGATCGTCCCGCTTCCGCTTGACAGCCCATCTCGGCCAGCTATATAGTTCCTGCATTCTGCACAAGGAGGTTTGCCCCGTGTACCAGCGACACCATCGACGCTCCCAACTTATCGGGGCAGCCCTGCAGTAACAGCCGCAGGCGCTCTCGCCGGGGACGTTGATGACGTTCCCGGCTTTCTTTTTGTCCGGGAGATCTCACACGGGCAGACCGGGAGGCGCCTATGGCAACCAGAATCGACAACCGTTTTCTCGTACACCGCATTGGTGTACCGGCGTGAGTTGCGGCCAGCGGAGGCCGCCACGCCCTGACCGCTGCCCGGCGCTCCGGGCTCTGCGCGTAGCAATGGGCGCGGTTGTTCCCGGTTCTTTGTCGGTCTTCCGACGAAAGGAATGGTCGTTTGATGGAACTTGAACTCGCAATCGCCGTGACGTGCGAGCCTGCCGGCTGCCAGGTGCGACACCTGGGCGGTGGCGAAACGTCGGTTCGCTATGGGACGGCAGTGCAGGATCGAATCAAGATCCGGCCTGGCGATCTCGTGGTATTGGATAGCGCCGCTCACCCGCCCGCAGTTGTTTGGCGCTGGTGGCATGGCCGGGTTGAGCGTATGGAGGGCGGCACAGCCGTCATATCGCACAAGGTGGGCGCCCCCCGCCCCGGAGACCCGGAGCGTACCGAGGAGGCGGTGTCAGTGCCCGACTGGCTGGCCGGCAGCTTCACCGCCGGGGATACCGTCTACTTCACTCACGGCGGCCAGGAGGGGGGCATCGTAGACCTCGCCCGCAACGGTTCGCCATTGCATCCCGAGCGGGTGTGCACCGATGCCTTCCCCGAAATTCTCGCGACCTATGCGCGCCTGCAGGATGCGCCATAGGGCCTGAAGCCGCCGGTTGCACGCATAAGGCGTGAGCCGGTGGTCTGGCTGGTGTTGGGGGTGCGTCGTCATCGCACCCCCAACACCGGCCGGACCGCCGGCTCACGCCCAATGAGCGCAACCGGCTACTACGGTACCTCTCGCTTCCTTGCTCCTACCTATCCCTGGCTACGGAGCATCCTGCATGCGCGCATAGCGCGCGAATTTCAGGGAAGGCATTGGTGCGCACCCGCTCGGGATGCACAGGCG
Source organism: Dehalococcoidia bacterium (assembly GCA_038240805.1). Classification (GTDB taxonomy): domain Bacteria; phylum Chloroflexota; class Dehalococcoidia; order CAUJGQ01; family CAUJGQ01; genus JBBRGK01. The sequence goes on from JBBRGK010000491.1 coordinate 3,086, forward strand.
AACCGTTGCGGGCGAGGTCTACGATGCCCCCCTCCTGGCCGCCGTGAGTGAAGTAGACGGTATCCCCGGCGGTGAAGCTGCCGGCCAGCCAGTCGGGCACTGA
>JBBRGK010000492.1:0-3184 GCA_038240805.1 Dehalococcoidia bacterium
GGTGAAGCCGTACGTGCTGCTAGATGACAGTAAGCGGTGTTTTGCGATCACCTTCCAGATTGTGCCGTGATCTGCGAGTCTTCGGTTTGGTTTAACCGCTGGGCTTAGAATGGACACAGTGCATAATGCTATCACGGAGCCGGCGCGTCGCCTGGAAGTTTTCACCGGCGCCGACCGTCGACGTTCGTTTAGTGATGAGGACAAGGCGCGGATTGTCGCGGAGATCGTGACGAGCGGCGACTCTGTGTCGGGTGTGGCGAGACGGCATGGATTGTCGCCGCAGCAGTTGTTTGGCTGGCGACGGCAAATGCGAGAATCCCAGGTTGGGCTTTTTGAGGCGGATGGACTGCAGTTCGTGCCAGCGGTCGTGGAGGTTGCCTCGTCGGCCTCTCCTGTTCGTCGCCAGCGCAAGTGCAAGGCTGAACCTGGTGCTGGAACGATTGAGGTCGAGATCGACGGCGTAACGGTACGGGTCGGCCGCGGCGCGGACGCAAAGACTTTGATCGCGGTGCTGCGAGCGTTGAAGGCCGGCGCATGATCGGCCCGACGGGCGCGGTCCGGGTGATGGTCGCAACGAAGCCTGTCGACTTCCGCAAAGGAGCTGAAGGACTGGCAACGTTGGTGCGCGAGACCATGACGGCCGACCCGTTCTCGGGGGCAGTCTATGTGTTCCGGGCGAAACGGGCGGACCGGATCAAGCTGGTGTTCTGGGATGGCACGGGTCTTTGCCTGTTCGCGAAACGGCTGGAGGACGGCATCTTCCGCTGGCCGAGGATCGAAGACGGCGTGATGAGATTGTCTGCTGCGCAATTGTCGGCGTTGCTCGAAGGACTGGACTGGCGGCGCGTTCATAAGGCGCGCGAGACGGTGACGCCGATGCAGCCGGGTTGATGATTTATCCTGCGGCTAAGTGAATCAGAAGCCTCCCTGATCGTCGCAAAGTTCGGCCGAATATGATCTGATCTGGCCATGCCGAGCGACGCATTGCCTGACGATTCCGAGACGTTGAAAGCGATGCTGTTCGCCGAGCGGATGCTGAACGAGCGCTTGCGCCAGATCATCAAGGAGCTGCAGCGACATCGTTTTGGTCGCAGGGCGGAGACACTGCCCGAGGACCAGATGCTGCTGGGCCTGGAAGACGTTGAACAAAATAATGCGAGCGATGCTGCGGAGACCGACGGGGCGTCGCCGTCGGATCGGCAGGCCAGGGCGGAGAAGCGTCGCATCAATCGCGGATCGCTGCCGGCGCATCTGCCGCGGATCGAAACTGTCGTTGATATCGACGACAAGACCTGTCCCTGCTGCCAGGGCAACCTGCACCGGATCGGCGAGGACAAGAGCGAGCGGCTGGATATCGTGCCGGCGCAGTTCAGAGTGCTCGTCACCATCAGGCCCAAATATGCCTGCCGGACTTGCGAGGACGGCGTTGCACAGGCCCCAGCCCCGTCGCGACTGATCGAGGGCGGCCTGCCGACCGAGGCCACCGTCGCCCAGGTTCTGGTGTCCAAATATGCCGACCATCTGCCGCTGTATCGCCAGGCCCAGATCTACGCCCGCCAGGGGATCAACCTTGACCGGTCGACGCTGGCAGACTGGGTCGGTCATGCCGCCTGGCACCTGCGACCGCTGCATGAGCGCCTCCTCGCGAGGCTCAAGGAATTACCCAGGCTGTTCGCGGACGAGACCACCGCACCGGTGCTCGATCCCGGCCGCGGCCGCACCAAAACCGGCCAGCTCTGGGCCTACGCCGCCGATGACCGGCCTTGGGGCGGCTCCGATCCACCGGGCGTCGCCTATGTCTACGCACCCGATCGCAAAGCCGAACGGCCGATCGCCCATCTCGAGGGCTTCAAGGGGATCCTGCAGGTCGACGGCTATGCCGGCTACCGCAAGCTGGCCGAGCGTGGCGATGTCCGGCTTGCGTTCTGCTGGTCCCATGTACGGCGTAACTTCTACGAGCTTGCCACCCCCGGACCTGCGCCGATTGCCAGCGAAGCGCTCGAACATATCACCGGGCTCTATGCCATCGAGAAAGACATTCGTGGGCGTAGCCCTGACGAGCGCCGTGTCGTCCGGCAGCAGAAAAGCCGGTCGCTGATCGATGCATTTGAACCGTGGCTGCGGGCAAAACTTGGCCTGATCAGCCAGAAGAGCAAACTTGCCAATGCCATCCGCTACGCCTTGTCGCGCTGGGAAGGGCTGACCCGCTTCATCGACGATGGCCGCATCGAACTCGACAACAACACCGTCGAACGCTCCATCCGCCCCATCGCGCTCAATCGGAAAAATGCTCTGTTCGCAGGTTCGGACGGTGGCGCCGAGCATTGGGCCACCATCGCCTCACTGATCGAGACCTGTAAGCTGAACGATATCGACCCGCTCGCGTATCTGACCGACGTCCTCACGCGGATTATCAACGGTCATCCCAACCGCGACATCGATCAGCTGCTGCCGTGGGCTTACCGAAAGCAAGACCTCAAAGCCGTGGCCTGAAAACAGCGCTTACACATCCTCGTCGACACGCTCGGTCTCTTGCTCGGCGTGAGCGTCCATGCCGCAGATATCCAGGATCGAGAGGGCGCGCACGACCTGCTACGCCGCGCGGCGGCGCTTTCCCTTCGTCGAGAAGATTTTCGCCGATGGTGGCTACCAGGGGCCAAAAATGGCGAAGACTGTCGCCGCAACGGGATGTTGGAAGATCGAGATCGTCAAGCGCTCAGATCTCCATCGCTTCGTCGTCCTGCCGAAGCGATGGATCGTCGAACGGACTTTCGCCTGGATCAGCCGCAATCGTCGCCTGATGCGCGATTTTGAGCGCTACACCAGGACCATCGCAGCCTTTGTCCACCTCGCCATGATCCGCATCATGCTCAGGCGCCTCACACGTCCAACCCAATGCTCCTGAATCCAATCTTCTTGGACGGGCTCTAAAACTGTTCTGTTTCCGTGGGAGGATGCGGACGAGTACGAAACTCTGCATCGCAGCCTTCAAGACGAATGGAAACCGTCAGGTGCGCTTGAGGATGATGCTATTTATACGATCCTGACGTGTATCTGGCGGAAACGCCGCATCCGAGACAAACGCAACCTCGACACGTTGGCGGCACTGCAGCACAAAGATCTAGCAGAGCTATCCAAAATGCCTCTACCGTTCTTCAATACCCAGCTTGAGAACAGCATTTAT
>JBBRGK010000493.1:0-3169 GCA_038240805.1 Dehalococcoidia bacterium
GGCGCTCGATATCGTACCAGGGGCGGTGCAGCCGGCCGACGGCGTGGTGGTGCGTGATCGTGCCGCCCGCTGCCATGATCGCGTCCGAGGCAGCACGTTTCAGTGCCATCTGATCTACCTGCGTCAGCCCCGGGCGATAGCGGCCGGCGAAGGTGTAGTAGGGCGCAGGACCGTCGGTGTATACGTGTGTGAAGCGGCAGTTGAGCGTGCCGCCGCCGCAGATTTCGTCCAACGCCCGTTGCGTCGCCTTGCGCACGTGTGCGTCGAACGCCGGCCAGCGATCCCAGGTGATCGCCGTTTCGAAAGTGCCGCTGACAAACCCGATGCCCGACGAGATGGCGCCCTCGCGCGGAATGAACGCCTCGCGCCATGCACCGGCCACACCGCCGCGCCCCGTCGGTTCGCCGCTGCCGGAGATCTGGATTTCGTCATCTTCGATCATGCCGCCCGCGTCGCGCGCCAGGGCGACTGCCTGACGGATCAGCCATTCCTGCGGGACTTCGGCAGATTCGAAGGCGATGATCAGGGCCGCCTTCGTGCCATCCAGCCCGGCGCTGTCGCGGGCAAGCTCTGGATCGAGGAGGCGGAGGTTTGCCGGCCAGAGCTTCGACTGCACTATGGTACGCGTGGCCTCATAGCCGGCCTCCCACGAGCCGAACGTGACCCCCGCTGTCGCCCGGAAACGTGGCCTGGCCTGAATGCGCATCCAGGCTTCGGTGATAATTCCGAGAATACCTTCGCTGCCGATCACCAGCCGGTTTGGATCGGGGCCAGCCCCGCTGCCGGGCAGCCGCCGCGCCTCCCACCAGCCCACCGGTGTCAGCATTCGCGCCGATTCAACGAACTCATCGATGTGCGTCTGGTTGGTGGCGTAGTGGCCGCCGGAGCGGGTGGCTATCCAGCCGCCCAGGGTGGACATCGTGAAGCTCTGGGGAAAATGACGCAATGTGAACCCGTGAGGGCGAAGCTGGTCTTCGAGCGCCGGTCCGTAGACTCCGGCCTGGATGCGGGCAGCGCGTGAGGTCTGATCGATCTCAAGCACCCGATCGAACTGGTCCATGTCGATCGTAACGATGGCGTCGTAGCCGTCCGGCGGCGTCACCCCGTCCACCACCGAGGAGCCGCCGCCGTATGGAATCGCGACATGACCTTTGCTTGAGCACCAGTCCAGCACCGCCTCAAGCTCCTGCTCGGTGCGCGGATGGGCAACGATGTCGGGCGGGTTCTCGAAGATGCCGCGAATCTCCTGCATGCGGTCGCCTTTTGTATGCAGGGCACGTTCGTATGGATCGGTGAAGGAGAACTCCGCCAGCGCGTCCGGCACTGCGATCCGCGGCGGGCGGACCTGAAAATCTCGTACGTCAGGGATGGGCGGTAACTCTACAGACTCGCCGATCCGCTCCGACAGCCTACGGGCCTGATCCTCGCGCTGTTCCCTGGTCGGCTCGTCAGCTTCGAGGCCGTGCATCCAAATGCTGCGCCGTGGTCTGGCCTGGAATGGCATGCGTCACCTCCGGTGTGTCCTGACCAGGATGCTACGTGATGCCAGGCCACGCAGTCACCACTGGAGCCACTCATGCAGCCGTGAATGTAGCCACTGGCTTCGAGCGTGTCACGAACGCGGCTCTATTGCCGGCAGCAACTGGTAGGATGCAGGCACAGGCGCTCGGTCGCGTCCGGTTTGCCAGCAGGTGCGGTTCGAGCAGCAGGTGATGCAGGTGGACGTACGTGGACGTACGTAGTCCGAGAGGATGCGACACGATGGACTCCGGGGATAAGCCGGGCGTCGCAGAAGCCTGTATGTTCTGTGGCGAAGCTCACCCGCAGCGATATACCTGCAGCCAGTGGGCGAAAGAGAGCGGCGGAGTCACGCCTGCTCCCTGGGACGGCGCCCGATCGGCGGCGCTGCCTGCTCGACCGAGTGTGTCGCTCGAAGTGCGTCCTCCTAAGACGCGCCCGTTTCCTCTGGCAACAGCCGGCCGCGCACTCATCATTTGCCTGGCAGTGATCGGCGCCGCAGGCCTCGCCTGGAACATCGGTGGCCACTTCATTGGCTCCAGCCGGGCTGCCGGGGCATCGTTACCGGCCTGTACACAGGAGCGCATTCGTCAGAACCTCGGCACAGCGACAACGATTCAGGCCGAAGCGACGACGTCGCTTTACCAGCGCATCGACGCGACGAACGCACTGCTCCTCAGCTACAGTGACGCCTGTACACCGCCGCTGATCATGCTCTACACAGCGTTCATTGAGTACCAGACGCTCTGCCTGCAGTCCTCCGCCGCTGACATATGCAAGAGCCGCAACGATGCGCACACCCGCGTGCTCGACGCATTCAACAACCCGTAAAAGAGGACAACGGCGGCCAGCGGAGTGCTGGCCGCCGTGCGAAACGGACGGCGACGTCTAAACCTTCCTGGCGGCTTTAATGGCGCGGAGTCGCGGGGTCGGGATCCGGCACGGTCCAGAGATCGTTGACCGGCGTCGTCGGGCAGGTAACTCCCTTTGGCGGCGCCTGCAGGGTAATGATGTAGGTCACGATCGACCGTTCGATGCATTCGCTGTCGTTCAGCGAGGTGTGGCCAACCCCTTCGCGGGTCAGCAGCACACCCGACTCCAGTTGGCCGGCAACGGCGACACTCCAGATGTACGGCGTGGCCGGGTCGTAGGTCGAGCCGACCACCAGCAGCGGCGGCGCTCCGCGCCCGACCGTTGGGGCCTGGCTCAGGCTGGGCTTCGCTGGCCAGTAGAGGCAGGGCAGGTGCGCTTCGACACTGCCGCCTACCCGGGGCGTGTTCTTCTCAATCGCACGGGCGAGGTCGCGGAAGCCCGTATCGGTGGTCGGCCACTGCCAGTCGAGGCACTCGACCGCGGTGAAGCCGATATCGACGATCGGGTTGCCGTTGTCGTCGGTTTCTGCTTCATCGTCCGGCACGTTCTGCAGCAGCGCCGCCAGGGAGGTGATGTCGCCATTGGAGATATCGTTCAGAATCGCCGCCTATTCCGCCCAGGTCGAGGTGCTGCCGGAGAAGCGGCTGGAGAGCTGCCGCACGATTGCGAGCAGCCCGGCCGCTTCGGCATCGCCTGCCGCCGCGTGCATCTCAAGCACGCTGAGCAGCGCGTCATAGGTCGCAACCGGATGCCCGCCGGAGTAGAACGGACAGGCGGG
>JBBRGK010000494.1:0-3162 GCA_038240805.1 Dehalococcoidia bacterium
GCACCGATGGGATCGCGATGAACGGCATCATGAGGCTCTTCACCGACGTCGGTAGGAGCCCCGTGCTCCAACATACGCGCGACGGGCGTATCGTGGTGTCCGCGTTCGCCGCCGAGCGGCGCAGCGCTGCGTTCTGGACGAGCGCGCTCTCCACACTCTCTTCGATGGGATACGACGTCGCATTGGTGCCCATGCCTGTGGGCGGCTGGGTGGGCAACGCTGCGCACTTCGATGGCGTTCCGCTTTACGGCGCGTCGTCCTGGGGCACGCGGACGGTAAGCGGCGCGAAGAGCATACTCACGGACGGCGCTGCCGCACACGCGGCCGGCCTGGTGTGGATGTGCCCCGTAGCGCCGCAGGACAGTCGCCCGAAGAATCTGAGCTTCGTCGAGGCCGACAACTCGCAAGCGTTCCGCGCCCAGTGGGACGCAGCCATCGCCTCGGGCGCCGACTGGGTGCAGCTCATCACCTGGAACGACTATTCGGAGGACAGCGAGATCGCTCCGTCGTCGCGCACGCGCACTGCGTTCTACGATCTCGCCGCGTACTACGTCGCATGGTTCAAGACCGGCGCCGCGCCACCGATCGTGCGCGACGGGCTCTACTTGTTTCATCGTGCGCAGGACATGCACGCGATGCCCGACCTGACGATGCAGCGCTCGGTCTACAAAGCCGTAAACGGGCCGACGACGTCGAGCGATCAGATCGAGGTGGTGGGGATGCTGACTTCCGCCGGCACACTGGAGATCGAGGTCGCCGGGCAAACGTCGCGGTTGGACGTCGGTGCGGGCCTGCAGTCATTCCGCATCCTGATCGCAGCGGGGACGCCTACCGCGCGCATCGTCCGCGGCGGCGCGACGGTGCTGACGCTGACGAGCGAGTCGCCGATCAGCAATACGATCGTGTTCCAAGACCCGCTGTATCACGGCACCAGCAGCACCACCTGTGCACAGTAACCTGGCGCCATTCACGGCGGACCTGACTCGCCCCAGGTTCTCGTCTCGCCGGCCCGCGCTCGCACCAAAAAGGGTGTGAACCAGGCCCGACGCGAGCCGTGCGAGAGCGATCGGGTCAGCCGTGGGAGCAATTTCGCCCCGATCGCGCAAGCTCGAATCGAGCCTCAAATGCAGCATCCAGGCGGCACGTACTCTCCGCGACGACGGCACGAACAGCAGGATCTCGCACGGGCTCGAGGGTCGCGACCGCGAAAGTGAAGCAACCGCGCTGGCCATCTTTGCCTGAAAGGAACCTGTCCAAAAGCCCCGAGCTGAGGGCACGGAGACCCTCGCCTGACGGTCGCTCTGGCGCGAGCGGCTCGATAAGATCTCGGGCTCAACGTCGTCCACCTTCGTCCTGTTTGGTTCATGGAGAACTTCCTCTGGAACATCGGGCTCATCAAGAGTGCCGGGATCAACGGGCTCGCGATCAGACCGGAGGTCTCGTTCCCGATGATTGCCACGCGGGACATTGCGCCAGTGCGGCCGACTACCTCGCAAACCTCCATTTCAAAGGCAGCAACGTCCGCTACCTCAACGGGCCAACGGAGTACACCATGATCGAGGCGACTCGGATCTTGGGCGCTTCTATCGGCAAGCCGGAGCTCAAGTACGTCGAGCTCCCGGACGCAGTCCTGCGAAAGGGTCTCATCGGAAGCTGCGGTCTTTCGCCGAATGCTGCCGATTTGGCGATTGAGATCAACCGCGGCATCGACTGCGCGCGGGTCAAGGCTGAGCCGCGCTCCAAGCTGAAGACGACACCCACGACGCTGGAGGAGTTCGCGAAGACCTCGTTCGCGCCAGCATTCAAAGGCACTCCCGAGGCGGAATTCGGGGATCGCTTTGGCGGTTTATTCCTGCGTTCGTTCCTCTTCGTGACTGGGCACCGAGCGGCTTGACCGAAGCACACGCCCTCGCAACCTGGCCGGCAGCCGGACGGTTCGTTGACGCTGGGTTCGGACACCGCCGGCCGAATGTCGCTGGTTCTGCGGACTTTGTAGCTGAGCGACGAGGACAACGCGCGGGCGACGAGCAACGCAAGTTCGTTTGTCGACGGTTAGGACCCGTGCATCAATAACCTGATCAATCAGCACAGATCGCAGCGACGGGAATATAGGGTCCGATTGCGCGGGTTGTTGTCGCACGGGCCCTTAGGCGGCAGACCCTGGCGCGAATGGCGAATACCACCGCGGGTGGCAATGAAAATGATAATCGATTTCATTTTCGCCCGGTCGGTACGGTCCCGTCATTGGGCCTTCCTACGTAGTCCGAACGTCCAAACGTTCAAGCGCATGGGCACTCACCCTGGCGTGAGTCTCAGCGACGAAACGGCACGTAAGGTACGCCGGGCCCGGTCGAAGCGACCAGGAGACGGCTAGGATTCTGTTTGGCCTACATGCTTCCTGCCCGCCCTCTCCAGCCTCTCCAGGCGGGATGGAGACGTGGGGAGATGGTCTGGGTATTTGTCCAACGGCAACTCACCGGCGACGATTCCGTCGCGCACTGCCAGCATGTGAGATTGGCCGTTCACTTCGTTGGTAACAAAAAAGACAGTGTACGCCTTGGCGTCTAGGACCTGAACGGCATCGGGATCGTAGCGGTAGCCGTCGCTGCCGTACTTCTCTTTCATCCAGGCGGTGAGAGCGTCAAAGCTAAACGATTCGTGAACTGCGACTTTGCCGCCAAACGTGGTCCGAAGTTTTGAAATCAGTTTCTGAATGGCTTCTCCAGAGGTATGCAGCTCTTTTACGATGCCATTGGCGGTCTTTAGGCCAAGCCAGATGGTTGGAGCGATGCCGACGAAAAAGAGGGCAGTCTCCACCGTCGACATCGCGACCAATTGCTGGACATCGGTTATAAGGCCGAGGGCTTCCATCTCGGAAGTCAGCGTATCGGCTTCCGCTTGACTCGATACTTTGACCACGACCACGTGAGGACCACGGAGCTTGTCGCTGTACGGCTCAATGGGACTCCAGTTGTTACCGCCCAACCAGCTCTCGATCACTTGCACTTCATAATCAGACAGCATGGACACCACCTCCTGCATGGGGATTCGCCAGAACTAGCGATGAAACGGCACGTAGAGTGCTTCGGATGCGGCGCGGAGGCGGTCGGCACCTAGTTGTATATAGTCGCCGGTCTGGTCCAGACGCGCGTGCCCGGCGAG
>JBBRGK010000495.1:0-3149 GCA_038240805.1 Dehalococcoidia bacterium
GGCGTGTGTTCAGCGCCGGCGCCGACGTGAACGAGATGCGTCGGCTCGATGCGAAGGCGGCCAGGATGTTTATCTCTCGCCTGCACGAACTGATGGAGGTGATCCGGCGGCTGCCGCAGATTGTGATCGCCTCGGTGCAGGGTCACTGCTACGGCGGTGCGATGGAGATTGCGGCCGCATGCGACATTCGAATCGCCGCCCAAGATGCCCGGTTCGGCATGCCGGAGATCCGGGTCGGAATGCCGTCGGTAATCGAGGCAGCGCTGCTGGTGCCGCTCATCGGACTCGGCCGGGCAGCAGACCTCGTGCTCACCGGCGAGTCAATCGACGCGCTGCAGGCGGAGCGGATCGGCTTCGTTTCCAGGCTGGCGCCACCGGCCGATCTTGAACAGCTGACGCGGGCGCTCGCCTTGCAGCTAGCGGCGTTCAGCGGCCCGGCGCTGCGGTTGCAAAAGGAGCTCGTGCGCAGCTGGTACGGTGACGCATACGACCGCGCGATCGAACGGGGCATCGACGTGTTTGCGCAGGCGTTCGCCTCACCGAATCCGGCGGAAGCGCTCGACGCCTTTGTCGAGAAACGAGCGCCACGATTTTCGGAGCCGTGAAGCACGGCTGGGCGACGGCCGCCGTTTCCTCCACCCCACCACCGGGTAAGCTGTGACGGCCGCCGCCCTCCATTACTACGCACCAGACAACGCGGCGGATTCGCCGCCGGAGAGACCCTGATTGCCGGTCAGCGGCGGGCGTCCCCGTGCATCCAGCGCACGATCTGGCGGGCAATCTCGGAACCCTGGTCTTCCTGTAAAAAGTGTCCGGCGCCACCGACCGTCAGCGGCGGCGCCACACTGCGGAAGATCGCGCGTAGCTGTGGCTCCCAGGGACCGGTGATCGGGTCGCTATCGGCCCAGGGAAGCAGCACCGGCAGGTCGAGCGTCTTCAGCGTCTCGATGGCAACGCGGTTGTCGTAAGCGCCAGGATGGTCGGGACGGATCGGCACCAGGCGCGGAAACACCAGCGCTCCGGCCTGGTATGCCTCGTCGGGAAAAGGAGCGCCGTACGCGGCCGCTTCTGCTTCGCTCAACGAGCGCGTAATCACGGCGCGGCGCATCATCGCGGGAACGTCGAGGAACCGTTGTCGCTGGGCTGACCGGCGCCAGCGTATGAAGGCAGCTCCGAGCTCGCTGCCGTCTGGAATGCCGGTGTTCATCGCCACCAGGCGGCTGAATCGCTCGGGCATCGAGGCCAGCAGCCGCAGACCGATCAGGCCGCCCCAGTCCTGGCAGACCAGGGTGATACGTTGCAGATCAAGCTCCTTGATGAGCTTACGCATCCAGCGCACATGCGAACGGTAGCTATAGGCGTTCTCGTCCCTCGGTTTGTCCGAGCGGCCGAAACCGACCAGATCGGGCACCACGACGCGGCCGGCATCCGCCAGCACCGGGATCATGTGCCGGTAGAGAAAACCCCAGGTCGGTTCACCGTGCAACAGTAGGATCGGGTCGCCGGAGCCGGCCTCAACGCGCGCCACCCGAAGCCCCTCGATCTCGGTGTACAGGGGCTCGTAGGGAAAGTCCGGCAGATTCTGAAAGCGCTCCTCGGAGGTGCGGAGCACCGAGCCCTCCGGCCAGCTGGCGGCCATGCCCGCGAACCGAGCCACCTGCGCCACATCGGCCGGGTTGAGGCTCTCGGCGACCTCGGCCACCCAGAACGATAGCGCCAGCAGGTCGGCATCAATCTCGTGCTCCGGTGGGCGCGGCTCGAAGCGATCCCAGTGCCCGTACACGGTCGCCATCGACGGTCGCCCGCGCCCGAGGTCCGCCAGCTCCAGCGCGTAGAGATGATCGTGGTCCGAGCGCCAGTAGACACGGCCAGCGCGGATACCCGTCGCACGCTCGATCGCCTTAGCCACATCGGGCCGGTCGTCGAGCTCCTGCTCCCAAAGCAGCGGATCGGGCCGCAGATAACGCAGCTCTTCCTCAGGCGGCTTGATGAACTTCACAGCGCGGCCCCCAGCCTGCGATCCAGGAATTCGACGATCGCGAGGGCGATATCGGCGCCACGATCGTCCTGCATGAAGTGGTCAGCATTATCGAACGCGATAGGTCCCTCTGCCTGCGGCAGCAACTGCTTCAGCCGCTGTGCGTAGGTTTCGCCGAACACTGAATCCTGCCGCCCCCAGAACAGGATCGCCGGCGTTTCGACCAACTCGGGCAGCCGCCGCTCGATCGCGGCCATATCCGCATAGCCGCGATCGCCTTCTCGAAGGGGAATCGTTCGCGGCCAGGTGAGGACAACGGCATCCGATTCGGCCTCGTCGTAGACGTGATGGTAGGCGCGCGCTTCGTCTTCGCTCATGCCGCGCTTCGAGATCGCTGAAGGACCGTGCTGGGAGAGCACTTTCAGCCGTTTCATGAAGAACTGGCCGATCAGCGGCGCGTCCCAAGTCGTCCATGGCCGCGGCGACTGATGAAAGTGGCCGATGCCGCCGTTGAACGCCCATGTGCTCATCAGCACCAGGCCACCGAGACGCTCCACCCGTTGCAGGGCTGCGCCCACTCCCTGCGGCCCGCCCCAGTCCTGGCCGACGATTACAAAGCCGCGCAGCTGCAGCTGATCGAGCAACGACACGAGGTCGGCGATGTGATGGGCAAGTGTCAGGGCGGCGTCGATGCGCGGGTGGTCGGAGTAGCCGGTGCCAATCCAGTCGGGGGCAATCGCCCGGTACCCGGCCTCGGTCAGCGGCCCGATAAAGTCGCGGTAGAGAAAGCCCCAGGTGGGATTACCGGAAAGCAGCAGCACTGGCCTGCCGTTCGGGTCGCCCTCGTCGATGTAGGCCATCGTGCGGCCGTTCACGGTCAGTGATTTCTGCTGCCAGGGAAAGAGCGCCTGCAAGAAGGCCGGTTTTTCACGTAGCATCGAGGCTCCTCGCACGGTCGCGGGCCAATTCAGGCAGGCCGGCGCCCGTCGGTCCCTACAGCGGTATGATACCGGAGCGAACCGCGGCCGAGACGCCCGGTGCGGATTCTTGCGGGGAGCAGCAGATGGCGATCGGTCCGCTCGACGGCATCCGCGTGATCGAGCTGGCGAACTTCGTCGCGGCTCCCTCCGGATCGGCCATGATGGCCGACATGGGCGCGGACGTGATCAAG
>JBBRGK010000496.1:0-3141 GCA_038240805.1 Dehalococcoidia bacterium
GACGTGGTCATTATCGTAGCGGAACAGTTTGATGGTGGCGTCCCCGCCCCGCCGTAAGCCCTGATACCTGTACCCAACGGTGCGGACGAAGGGGCGTCCATTACGCGGCTCAACCGCCTGTCGTTTCCGCACGGCCAGTTCGAAGCCGTCCTGACAGATCAGGCGACCGTTCCAGATGACTGCATGAGCAGTTGGCATCGAAATGAGGTTGTTTTCGATGACAAAGCCATCGAAGTCGCGCATACGAAGTTCATGGATAGACTCGTAGCGATCCCAATTACGCCACTCATGGCGATCAGGCTGGCCGGTCATGCATTGGACATAGAGCGGAAAGTGTGGAGCGCAAACAGCCAATCACCGACCTCGGGCGTTTCCTCGATCGTTCCTGCATCGAGAGCCGCCTTGAGATCGTCCGACTTGATCCCGTACTGAGCCTCAAAGCATCGCAGTTGCTCGCGGGCATCCCGGAGTAGCCGCCGGCGATTGTACTCCAGCAACTCCGACGCATCCCAGGGGCTCGACTTCGTGACCTTCAATTGCTTTCTCGGCCGGTTTAGTACGTTCCTATGAATCTATCTATAAATCCTACTCTACATGACCTGTGACCGCCTGTGGGCAAGTCGCAGGCATCAATTCTCCCCGACGTCTCGTGATTCCCTGCATCCCCTGGCTGCCCGGCCTAGCGGCAACCTCGTCTGAACAGTTCCCCGGAGACGTACTTTGCCGCCGTGGCCGCAGGCGTGCTATAAGGCGCTGGGGCGATGGGCGCAACCGAACGCCGTTGCGGCCCAAACACGGAACTCAGCTGCGCTAATTCAGCAGGTGCAGCTCGGTAGGGAGAATCCTGCATGCCAATAGCTGTCGTGAGCGACCCGGTGCCAGCCGGCGCCATCGCGGGTGTGCGAGCCGTGATGCCCGCTGACGTTACGCTTGTGGCGCCCGACGGGCCGAGCCTGGACGCCTTTGCCCGCGCGGCGGCGAACGCCGATATTCTGCTCTCGGCCTACCGGCCGGTGAATGCGGCCCTGCTCGCGGCGGCGCCACGCCTGCGGCTGGTGCAACGGTTCGGCGTCGGCTACGACAACCTCGATCTGGATGCGATCCAGGCGGCTGGATTGCTGTGCGGCTACACTCCCGGCGCCAACGCCACCGCCGTTGCCGAACACACGATCCTGCTGACGCTGGCGCTGCTCAAACACCTGGTCTTCGCCGAACAAGCATCACGGACGGGACACTGGGCGGTCGCGGAGATGCTAACGGCCGGGCTCGGCGACCTCGACGGCGCGACTGTTGGCCTGGCCGGTCTGGGCCATATTGGACAGGCGGTAGCCAAGCGGCTGACACCGTTCGGCGCCCGCGTGCTCTACACAGTGCGCCACAGGCACACCAACGCTGAAGAGCGACGGCTCGGGGTCGAGTTCGCCGCATTGCCGGAACTGCTGGCGCAATCGACCATCGTCAGCCTGCACCTGCCTTTGAACCCGACGACAGCCAACCTGATCGGCGCCCGCGAGCTCAGCCTGATGCAGCGGGGAGCGTTGTTGGTCAACACCTCGCGTGGCGGTCTGGTCGATGAGGCGGCCCTGCACGCGGCTGTGGCAAGCGGCCATCTCGGCGGCGCCGGGCTGGATGTACTCGTCAGCGAAGCCGACGGTGGCAACCCCTTCACCGACCTGCCCAACGTGATCGTGACGCCTCACTCCGCCGCTCTGACCCGCCAGGGTCTGGGACGTATTTTCGCAATGGCGGCGGAGAACGTCGCTGCCTACGTCGCCGGCCGCCCGATCCCCTATCCCGTGCCCGGCTTCGAGCAAACGCCTGCCGCGCCGGCGGAATTGGGGTAAAGTCGGACACAGGCCACTCCTCAAATGAAGCGCGCCTGTTGAGGGATGGGCTACAAGGGAGTCTCGGGAATGTCGGTGCTGGAGAGCAGCCGGTGAGCGGAACACCCTTTGATGGCAAGGGCGAGGGCGAGGGCGCCGGGCCGCTGATCAGGACGGTGGCGGTGACGCGGTACGTCACGCCGCTGCGCGAGGGCGGCTCGCTGCCGGCGATCGTTGAAGCGGACGACCTCGGCACCTACGTGCTGAAGTTCCGCGGCGCCGGGCAGGGGCCAAAAGTGCTGATCGCCGAGCTGGTCGCGGGCGAGATCGCCCGGGCTCTGGGCCTGCCGATGCCCGAAATCGTCTTTGCCGAACTGGACACCGTACTGGGCCGCTCGGAGGGCGACCCCGAGATACGCGACCTGATCGACGCCAGCGCCGGGCTCAACCTGGCGCTCGACTACCTGCCGGGCGCCTTCGCCTATGACCCTGCGGTCTCGCCGCGGCCCGACCCTGACCTCGCTGCGGCGATCGTTTGGTTCGACTCTCTGGTCACCAACGTCGACCGCACCGTGCGCAACACGAACATGCTGATCTGGCACCGCAAGCTCTACCTGATCGATAACGGCGCTGCCCTGTTCATGCACTACTCCTGGCCGGGCTACCTGGAACGGGCGCGGCGACCGTTTTCGCAGATCCGCGACCACGTTCTGCTTCCCTTCGCTGGCGACCTCGCCGCCGCGGACCGGCGTCTCAGCGCGGCCCTTACGGCCGGCGTAGTACAGGCGATCGTCGATGCTATCCCTGATGGCTGGCTGGAGGATGATGCGCTCTTCGCCGGCCCGGCCGAGCAACGCGCCGGCTACGCAGCCTATCTGGCTGCCAGGTTAGAATCGCCGCGCGAGTTTGTCGAGGAGGCGATCCGTGCCCGCGCCGAGCTCGTTTGATTACGCCGTCTTCCGCATTGTCCCGCGCGTCGAGCGGGAAGAGTTCATCAACGCGGGAGTGATCCTGTTCTGCCGCACCCGGCGCTTCCTCGCGGCGAAGGTTGAGCTTGATTTGCAGCGACTGGCGGCGCTCGGGTCGGGAGTAGACCCCGGCGAACTGGAGCAGCACCTGGCGCTGATTCCGCTGATCTGTGTCGGCGAACCCACCGCCGGACCGATCGCTTTGCTCGCACAGGCAGAGCGGTTTCACTGGCTGACCGCGCCACGCAGCACGGTCGTGCAGCCGTCCGCTGTGCACTCAGGCATAAGCGAAGACCCGGCCGCCGCCCTCGAGCGGCTGTTCCGGACGATGGTGCAGGGGTGAAAGCGAC
>JBBRGK010000497.1:0-3138 GCA_038240805.1 Dehalococcoidia bacterium
GGCCGAGCAGATCCTGGACCGGCTGCCGCTGCGTGGTGATGAGACGGTGATGGACGCCGGCTGCGGCAGCGGACGGGTGACCGTGCGGCTGCTGGAGCGGCTGCCACGCGGCCGGGTGTTCGGCGTCGATGCCTCGCCGGCGATGCTGGCGGTGGCGCGCGAGCAGCTCGCCGTCTATGGCGACCGGGTGAATCTGATCCAGGCGAGTTTGACCGAGGTGAAGCTGCCGGTGCCGCTCGACGCCATTTTCTCGAACGCGACTTTCCACTGGATCATCGACCATCAGGCGCTTTTCAATAACCTCGCCTCGCTGCTGCGGCCGGGCGGAATGCTGGTGGCACAGTGCGGCGGCGCCGGCAACATCGACCGGATCCGGGAGCTTGCCGATCGGGCACTGGCGAAGGAGCCGTTCGTCTCGAAGCACGCCGGGCCGCCAAATGCGTGGCAGTTTGCCGGTCCGGAGGAAACGCGCGAGCACCTTGAGGCCGCCGGGTTCACCGAGATCGAGACCTGGTTGTCAGACGAGCCGGCCGTCATGCCGGACCATGAGGCGTTTGTCGCCTTCATTAAAACGGTGA
Organism: Dehalococcoidia bacterium; assembly: GCA_038240805.1. Taxonomy (GTDB): domain Bacteria; phylum Chloroflexota; class Dehalococcoidia; order CAUJGQ01; family CAUJGQ01; genus JBBRGK01. The sequence continues at coordinate 579 of JBBRGK010000497.1, forward strand.
TCATCGGACCCTACCTGGCGATCCTGCCAGAGGACCTGCACCAACAGTTCGTTGAGGCGGTGGTGGACGAGGATGACCGCGCCGGAGCACTGCATACGGTGGATTACGTGCGTCTCAATCTGAGCGCGAGGAGGGCGTCAGCCTGAGCAGCGTTGCTGCGTCCGAGCGAGGCCCCGGCCGCAGTTCCTGCATTGGGCTGCGCCAAATGTTTTACCATTTGTGATGACCACTTCTGCTGACTTCCTGTTCTGACCGCCTATTCTGAAAGGAGCACTACTGTGACAGCTACCCAAACGGGCCGCATTCCCCTCGAAGAGCTGGCGCGCCTGCCCGGTTTTTTCATGCCAGCGCTCAACTGGCAGGGCGACAGCGTGGCTTTCTTCTGGGATATCAGCGGCAGCCTTGAGCTGTACGTCATGGATGTCGCAACGGGCGAGCGGCGGCAGGTGAGTCACGGAGAGATGCCGAAAAGTCTGCATGCCGGCTTCATCTGGAACCGTGCTGGCGATCGCATCGTCTACGCGCGAGACAACAACGGCGATGAGCAGCACGACTTGATCGCGCTCGAGCTGGCCGCTGGCACCACGACCCGGCTAACGAACGACCCGACCTGCCAGGAGTATCCCGTGGCCTTCAGCCCCGGCGACGAGTATCTGCTGGTAGCGACCAACAAAGTGGGCCAGCTCAACCTCTGGCGCATGCGGCCCGATGGCAGCGACTACCGGCAACTGACCCACTACGCCTTCCCCGCCGCCGCCGCCGTATGGAGCCCCGATGGCGCCCGCATCGCCTATGCAACGAACGAGTCGCCAGACCTGCGCAACACGGATATCTACATCATGAACGCCGACGGCAGCGACCAGCGGCTGCTGCTGCATGTGGCGGACGGCTCACACGACACGGTGCGCGACTGGTCGCCCGATGGACGCACCCTGGCGATCGTCTCCGATGCGAGCGGGGTGAGCAGGCCGGGCCTGTTCGAGGTCGAGGGCGGTACAGTCGACAACATACGCTGGCTGGGCGTGGAGGGAATCGACCAGGGCGCGGCCGAGTTCTCGCACGACGGCCGCAGCCTCCTTTGCCTGCGCAACCAGGACTCGCAGACAGAGCCGGTGATCTACGACGTGGGCAGCGGCCAACCGCGCGAGCTGAAGCTGCCGCCGGGAGTTGCCGTCTTCGCCGCCTTCGCGCTCAACGACACGGCGTTAGTGTTCGCTGCCACGCGACCGACGGCGCGAGCCAACATCGATCTGTACTCGCTCGCCGACGACAGCGTACGCACGCTGCTGCCCGCCAACTACGGCGCGATCGACCCGGCCCTGTTCGTGGACTGCGAGTATGTCTGGTATCCGTCCAGCGACGGCAGACGCATCCCGGCGCTGCTCTGGCGGCCACGCGAGGCAGCGCCCGGCGCAAAACTGCCGGCGATCGTCAACGTCCACGGCGGTCCCACCGGCCAATGGCTGCGCGGCTGGGACCCGAATGCACAGGTGCTCACAGACCAGGGTTACGTCGTGCTTGAGCCGAACCCGCGCGGCAGCACCGGCTACGGGGTGGAGTTCCGCGACGCGGCGCTGCTGGACTGGGGCGGCGGCGACCTGGAGGACATCGCCGCCGGGGCAGAGTATCTCAAGTCGTTGCCGGAGGTGGACCCGCAGCGGCTCGGGGTCTACGGCGGCAGCTACGGCGGCTATATGAGCTTCCTGATCGCGGTGAAAAAGCCGGACCTGTTCAAGGCCGCCGTCGCCTGGGTAGGAATCAGCGATCTGCTGCTGCTGTACAACGCCTCAATGGAGCACTTCAAGTACTACCTGCGTCAGCAGATGGGCGACCCGGCGGAGCGCGGCGAGGTCTGGCACGACCGCAGCGCCGTCAACTTCATGGAGCAGTTGCGGGCGAAGTTGCTGATCGTACACGGGGTGAACGACCCACGCTGCCCGATCGAGCAGGCCCGCGTGGTGCGCGACCGGCTGGTGGCGCTCGGTAGACACGAAGGCGAGGACTTCGAGTATGTGGAGTTGAGCGAAGAAGGCCACGGCAGCACGGATCAGGGCCAAAAAGTGCGCGCCTTCAGCCTGCTGACGGATTTTTTACGCAGGAGCTTGTGAACAGGGATGAACAGCCAGCGCAGTTCGAGGAATACCAAAGGCTGGCCAGAGAGCGGTTCTTTGAAGCAACCGATGAGCTGCAACGGCTCCACGTCGACGAAGACCCCGACGCCGTGCTCCGAGATGTGACCGAAATCGCCGAGCTGGTTCGCCAGGAGCGATAAGCGCGGGAGCAGGCGACTCAGCCGTGGTAGAATCTCCACTGAGGTAATGAGTCATGACGCAGGAATTAGACCAAACCACCATCTCGCCGACGGACCTCTACACGGCAGCGGAGACAGCGGTGCAGAGCGGCTTACGGCAAATGGTGCAACTTCACGGAAAGACGCTTGCTATTGTTCCCATAGTTTCTCATGAGCCGGTCACGCGCAGTTCGCGCCAGGAACACCAGCGTGTGAATGGCTTTCTTGCAGCTTACGGGTCAGTTCCCGCGCTCAACCCGCCGCTAAGGG
>JBBRGK010000498.1:0-3123 GCA_038240805.1 Dehalococcoidia bacterium
GGCGCCTGACCAATCCTTCAGGACGCCGCTCCTTTACAAGGTCGTGCGGCATCCGATCATGCTGGGCTTCTTGCTTGCATTCTGGGCCACGCCAGAGATGACCCTTGGCCATCTGCTGTTCGCCGTTATGAGCACGGGCTACATCCTGGCCGGCGTACAGCTCGAGGAGCGGGATTTAATCGCCGAGTTCGGCTTGGCCTACAAGCAATATCGTCGGCGCGTTTCGATGTTCTTCCCGCTCCCAAGCCGCAACTTCACCACTAAAGACACTGACGTCTAGCGCAAGACGCGAGGCGCGGCAGCTTCACAGGTCAGCAGATACAGGAATTGGATATGAGATCAACGGGCGCGAACAATATGATGCTGCGATTGGCAGTACTGACATTGCCGATTGCAGCGCTGGACTGTGCACAGGCGGCGAACAACTGCAATGCCGCCTCGCCGCTCAATAACGCGAATGTGACCTGCAGCGGCGTGACTAACAATGCAAATGGCACCGCGGGCTACGGCACCAGTACCGACACCGGTAACACGTATAACATTCTCCTCGGTGCCTCGGTCACGGGGGCGGCCGACGGTCTGGTCTTCAATAGCGGAGCCGTCAACAATTCCGGGAACGTATCGGGCAGCGCGGGCATCGGCATCAATGCCGAAAGTGCTACCGTGATCAATGGCAGCGATGGCGCAATTGTAGGTGGCTTCGCGGGTATCGAAGCGACCAAAGCTGTTGTGAACAACACTGGCTCGATTTCTGGCGGGGCTGCTGGCGTTTCCGCCACGACGGCCGACGTGACCAATTCGGGTACCATTGTGACTGGTTTAGGCGGCAATGGCGTCCTCGGTGCCGCTGTAAATGTTGTCAACACGCGGACTGGCGCAATTTCGGGCGGCGCCAACGGCATCCAGGCTACAACCGCTGCAACGGTCAGAAACTCCGGTTCGATCTCGGGCGGGACGTTTGGCATTCTCGCCACGACCCTCGATCTCAATAATGATGGTGTCGTCACCGGAGGCCAGGCCGCGATTCTGGCAGGGCCATCGACGATCCGAAACTCCGGCAGCATTTTCGGAACAAACTTCAATAGCTTTGGAATTTTTGCCAACAATATAAACGTGACGAATTCTGGTCTCATTTCAGGGAGCGGCACGGGCAACGGCATCGACGCAAATAGTTCTGCGATCGTAACAAACTCCGGAATAATCTCGGGCAATACCGGCATCAAGGCCGGTACCTTTGCAACCATAAACAACGCCGGCTCGATCTTTGGTGAGGCCTTCGGCGTCAACGCCGGCATGGTTGCCAGTGTCAGCAATTCTGGGGTAATTTCAGTTTCCGGCCAAACCGGCATCGGCATCAACAGCAACGGCGGCGCTATCGTCAGCAATACTGGGACGATCAGTGCCGATGGCGGGTTGAGCGTAGGAATCAGCGCAGGCACCAGTGCCACGGTGACGAATTTCGGCTCCATCTCGGCCGGTGTCGAAGGAATTTTCGCTGCGGATGCCGTCGTAACAAATTTTGGCTCGATATCAGGCCTTGCTGCCGGGGTCTCTGCCAGCAACACTCTCAAGATCATCAATTCGGGAACCATCTCAGGCAACATCGGCATTCTGGCCTCGGGGGCGGCGAACATCACCAACGCCGGCACCATCATCGGCACCGGCGGCACCGCGATCAGCCTGTCCGGCGCGGCCGACACGCTGACGCTGCTGTCGGGGTCACGCATTGTCGGCGTGGTCGACATGGGTTTCGGCGTCGATACCGTCAACGTGGTGGTCGCTGCGCCGAACACCAAAGTATCGTCGCTGACGACGCTCGTGCTTCCGAACTTCATCAACTTCACGGGTACCCTCAACACCAGCTTCTCCAGCGGCGGTTTCGGGGGGCCGGTAGTGCAGTCGGGCCTGCAGCTCGCAACCCTCGACTCCACCGCGCTGGCGCAGACCGACCGCACGCTGATGGACTTTACGGGTGGCGTGTCGTCACTGGTGCAGGGCCGGCTCAACGGCGCGGCGCCAGCCGCGAACGGCTCTATGATGGCGATGGCCTATGCGCCGGAGACCAACACTGCAGGATGGTTTGCCAAGGCTCCCGCAATGAGCGCAGCCTCGGTGAATCCTGCCCCGATTACGGTATGGACCTCGAGCTTCGGCGGCCAGCGCATCCAGGACGAGACGGTTTCGACCCTGCGCGCGAGCTCTACCGCCTGGGGCGCGGCGATCGGCATCGACCGCAAGCTGCGGTCGGACTGGCTGGTCGGCGCCTTCGTCGGCGGCGGCGCCGGGGGACTCTCCGTCGATCTCAACTCGCAGACCGTTAATACCGACTACCTGTTCGCCGGCGCCTACAGCCGCTTCGAATGGGCCTCACAGTTTGTTGATGTCACGCTGCAGGGCGGCAGCGTGTCGAACAAGTCCCGGCGCCTGGTGCTGAATAACCTCGCGCCGGAGACGGCGTCGGCAAGCTACAACGGCTGGTTCATCAGCCCGGAAGTCGCCTACGGCTTCCGCTACCGGATAGGTAGCGGCTACGAGCTGACGCCGACGGCGCGGGTGCGTTATGTCGCCGGTCTATTCGACGGTTACAGCGAAACCGGTTCCGCGCAAACGCTGACGGTCGGCAGTCGCGCGCTGCAGAATTTCGAGGAGCGTAGCGAACTCGACCTGTCGAGGGTGACGACATTCTTCGGCGGCGAGCACACTCTCAAGACCAACGTGCATGGCGGAGTCATCGCCCAGCAGCGGGTCGGCGACAGCACCGTCAGCAGCGTGCTGATCGGGCAGAACCTCGTATTCGCGACGCCGGGCCAGGGCAGCACGGTTGGCGCCGTGGCGGGCGCCGGCTTCGACTACCACGTCCGGGCCAACGTCGCCGTGTTCGGCGCGGTCGAGGGCATTGCTATGTCGGACCAGAGCCGCATCGGAACGGCTAAGGGCGGAGTTCGCGTCGCGTTTTGACCGCTCGAAATCATAATGCGCGGCACCGATCCGCCGATGCCTTCGCATTTTCCGATTTAGCGTAGCTTTTGGAGTATCACGATGAGAGCAGTACTATGCAACTCGTTCACCGGCCTGGAGGATCTGGGCTTCGGCGAGATCGAAGAGCCGAAGCCGGCCAGCGAT
>JBBRGK010000499.1:0-3100 GCA_038240805.1 Dehalococcoidia bacterium
CTGGTCTTGGCACCTGTCTCGTGGCAGCCCTGGCGTGCGAGGTGACCCGCGACTCGGCTACCCCTGACTGGGTTGCGGGTGTGAAGCGGGCGCTCATGGCCGCACGGGCAGCCCATGAACACGGCGTGACGCTCTCCGAAAATGGCGCTTGCTGGAGCTATCCGGTCGAAGTCGCAGCTCGAAGTCTTGGCATAGCTGCGAAGGAAGGACCCTTCCGTGCGGTAGCGATACCCTCAGACGAACGGTGGAATATCTTCGCTGCCGTGTTCCCAGAGGGGTATCGTCCAGCCGCAAGGAGCATCGCGGTTGAAGGTGACGCCGACCAGATGGAGGGCATGCCTGTTGAGCGGATGGGAGTCTGGCAGTCCGTAGATCGGATCGAGATCGAGAGTATGCGCAGTGTGCGCAACATCATCCGCGAGTATATTGCGCAGTCAGGACGTAGCCGCCCGTTGAGCATCGCCGTGTTCGGGCCGCCTGGTGCGGGCAAATCGTTCGCAATCGAGGAGATGGCGCGTGAGTGGACCCAGGGCACTGCAAAGATGTCGGTGCTTTCTTTCAATCTCTCGCAGTTAAGCGGCGGCGATGCTCTGGCTGCAGCTTTCCAGCTTGTGCGTGACTGTGCCGTTGAACAGTCTCTGCCGCTGGTCTTCTGGGACGAGTTCGACGCCGCGCCTGGCGGCCGCGAGCTAGGCTGGCTGGCGCAGTTCCTGGCACCGATGCAGGATGGATCCTTTGTCGATGGTTCCGTACCCCGGCCGATCGGGCCAGCGATATTTGTCTTCGCCGGCGGTACCCACGCGACGATGGAGAGCTTCAAGGCTCGGGCGGAGATGGTTCCCGCGGCGAAGGCAACGGACTTTCTCAGCCGGCTGCGCGGGTACGTCGATATTCTCGGCATCAATCCGGTCAACGCCGCCGATGAGACATTCCTCCTGCGGCGTGCCATCCTGCTGCGCTCAATGCTCAAGCGACGTTCGGCCCAGTTATTTTCCAGGGACAGGCTGAACATCGACCCGGGTGTATTGCGGGCGTTTCTCGATACGACCGCGTACGTACATGGGGCACGCTCGATGCAGTCGATCATCGAGATGAGCTCGCTGACTGGAAAGCTGCGATACGAGCGCTCGGCGCTGCCTGCCCGCCATCAGCTCGAATTGCACGTCGATGCGACCCAGTTCTTAAGCCTCGTCCAACAGGAAACCGTGGTTTGAGCTGAGTACCCATCCGACTGCACCCGGCGTGGGCCTGGCAGATTCCATTGGCTGCGGACCACAGCGCCCGCCTGCAGTCATGAACTGCACCAGGAAATCCTACGGTCAGGCGTCGAGCCGCTCTGTGCGAAGCTCTGCGTAGACGCCAAAGTGGTCGGTCGGCCAAATCCCGTCCACCTCATCATTTGCGACGACTATGGAGCGCAACACCTGACCAAGACCGTCACGTCGCGGTGCACCGACGAAGATGTAGTCGATCCGACGGTTCGGCTCCAGCCCCGGCGCAGCGTACGGATTGCTGTTCGACCACGTAGTACCGTCGCCACTACCTCCATGCCGCCATGCGTCGTAGAAATGCACCGAACGGCCTTCCAGCGCGTGCAGGCCGGTCATATAGCGGATTTCAGTGGACTCTGGCTGGGCGTTGAAGTCACCGACGACGATCGTCGGGAAGCCGGCGAGCGGACGCCTGGCGCGGGTAAAGTCGGCCAGCGCAACGACCTGCAGTTCTCGAATCGAGCCGTGGTGCAGTTTCCAGTTCAGATGTGTGCAGGTGAAAGCGATCGGCCCATACGGCGAATCGGCTGTGATGCCGATCGCGGCGCGCTGCTCTGCATCGCCTCCGTCAGGCAGACGGATGGTCTCGCGCCCGGAGATCGGCCAGCGGCTTGCAGCCACGTTGCCGAACTCAAGAGTAGTGTCTTCCCAGAAGTTCACCGCCTTAACGAATTCTTGCTGGTAGCCGAGCCCCGACAGCAGGTCACCCGCCTGGTCTAATCCGTCGCCTCGCAATGCCTCCTGGAAACCAATCAGATCGGGGTCGAGCCGCTCGATCCATTCTCGCAAACGCAGCTTGCGGCGATCGTATGGTCCCGAGTTGTTCCAGAGATTCAGCGTCAGTATTTTCAACGGCATCGGTGACTCCTGTCGGACCGGGGCGGTCTCGGGCAGAATGCCTGCGTCGAGATCCGTGCCCGTGGGCTACTATAATCGGCGCAGCAGTCAACAGCCAGCGCTGCTTGCGACTGGCCGGCTCACGCGAGAATGGCAGGGCCCTTATGGACGAAGATTCGGTCCGCGAAGCGCTTGCAGCGGCGCAAACCCCCGACGGGGAGCCGCTCCTGGGCGCCGACGACATCGCTCGTGTGCTCATCGATGGCGACTGGCTCTGTGTCGAGTTAGCTCGGGAACACCCGGCGCGAAGCCTCCTTGGCGCCATCTTTGCCGAGCTGCGACGGCGCTTCGCTGATGCCGAGATCGAGGTAAGGGCCGGCACTCGAATCCACCGGGGCGGCAACGGCTTCGGAGAGGGACGACATCTGATCGCGGTGCTCGGCGGAAAAGGCGGCGTGGGCAAATCGACGATGTCCGTCAACCTCGCCCTGACGCTGACCGCAATGGGGCTCTCAACCGGTCTGGTTGATGCGGACCTCAACGCTCCCGACATCCCGCACATGATGGGCGCCCGCCCAGGACTACGCATGCAGCCGCGCGGCTGGCGAAACTTTGAAGGCCGTCCGGCACGGCCGGTGAGCGGAAACAAGCCAGTGACGTGGTACGGGGTCGAAGTGATGTCCGCAGGCTTCCTGCTGCCGGAGCGCTTTCCACCGATGCTGACGAGCCGAATGCTCGTTTCATCGCTTCTGCGCCAGCTTGTATTCGACGTGGACTGGCAGGCTGAGGTCGTATTGCTGGACGCGCCACCCGGCACGGGCGAGGAGTTGCAGGTAATGACCCGCGAGTTGCCGCTCTCCGGGGCGCTGTTTGTGACCACGCCGCAGGACCTGGCCCAAATGGATGCCCAGCGCACACTCACCCTGCTGCAGGAGCGCGGCGTACCGGTGATCGGCCTCGTCTACAACATGGCGTCGCTCACCTGCCCGCAC
>JBBRGK010000500.1:0-3096 GCA_038240805.1 Dehalococcoidia bacterium
GGTCGCAGCCGGTGGAGAGGGTAAGGGGTGAGGCTCGGGCCGGTGCTTCGCGCTGGCAGACCGTTAGTGTTGTAGATAACTTCCGTTCACGATTCAGTGATGTTTCACACGCCGCTGAAATCGGCACCGGCCTGTAACCGCAGGGCGATTGCATCTCAACAAAGCTGAGGTTGCGCTGATAGGAATGACGGTCCCGGTCCCGTCTGGCATGCTGTACCTACCATAACGGAGGTAGACAGCCGATGGAGCCGGTGGCCAGCAGCATCACTGCTCATTTCGCCCCCTTGACCGACCCGCGCGTAGAGCGCAGCAAACGGCATGCCCTGCTGGACCTGCTCACGATTGCCCTCTGCGCGGTGATCTGCGGCGCAGATTCGTGGGTGGAAGTGGAACGCTTCGGGCACGCCAAAGAAGCCTGGCTGCGCACCTTTCTGGCGCTGCCTAACGGCATTGCCTGTCATGACACGTTTGGGCGCGTCTTTGCCGGGCTCGATCCCGAGGAGTTTCAGCGCTGCTTTCTCACCTGGGTCCAGGCCGTGGTAGGCGAGACGGCTGCGCAGGTGGTCGCCCTCGATGGCAAGACCCTGCGCCGCTCCCACGACCGCCGTGCAGGCAAAGGGGCGCTGCATCTGGTCAGTGCCTGGGCCACCAGCAGTCACCTCGTGCTGGGTCAGGTCGCCGTGGCGGCGAAGTCGAACGAGATCATCGCCCTGCCGGCCTTGCTCAAGCTGCTTTCGCTTGAAGGCTGCACGGTCACCATTGATGCGATGGGCTGCCAAACGGCCATCGCCCGGCAAATCAACGAGCAGGGAGCGGACTATGTCCTGGCACTGAAGCAAAATCAGCCGACGCTTGCCGCAGAGGTTCAGACGAGCTTCGCCCTGGCTCGTGCCAACGACTTCGCTGACTTTTCCGCAGCGCAGCATGCTCACCTGCAGACGATCGACAAGGACCATGGCCGCCTGGAGATCCGGCGCTACTGGACCATCAGCGATCCGGCACTGCTCGCCTACCTGAACCCGGCGGACGCCTGGGCGGGGCTTGGCAGCATCGGCATGGTCGAAGCGGAGCGGCGTGTCGGCGGCGAGGTCACGCTCGATAGGCGCTACTACCTCAGTAGTCTGCCTGGTGAAGTAGCCGCCTTCGCCCACGCGGTGCGTGCCCATTGGGGAGTCGAAAACCAGCTGCATTGGGTCTTGGACATCGCCTTCCGCGAGGATGAGAGCCGCGTCCGCACCGGGCATGGTCCCCACAATCTCGCCATCCTGCGCCATGTGGCGCTCAACCTCTTGAGCAAGGAGCGCACCGCCAAGTGTGGCGTCAAGGCCAAACGGCTCATGGCAGCCTGGGATGAGCACTACCTCCTCAAAGTGTTGGCCGGCTAAGATGCAATCGCCCTGAGCCTGTACATTCTCAGCTTGACATGGGGTTCACAATATGAAGACATGGCGCCCTCATGCAGCGCCCTCTCCAGTCCGGCCATCGGGGCACAGGACAGGCTCAACAGCGCAAAAGAAACACGTGGAGCGAACAACGATGCCGGATATGTACTTTCACCAGGAACTGCACGAGGACTGTGGTTGCTCGGCCTACATCGTCGGCTCACGCGTGCAGCGCGTGGTGGCCGTGATCGACCCGTCGGTGGAGATTGGGCCGTACCTTGAGCTGATTCGCCAGCACGCGTTCGCGATCACGCATGTGGTCGACACCCACATCCATGCCGACCACGTCTCGGGCGCGCGGGCGCTGGCCGAAGCAACGGGCGCGACGCTCTGCCTACACGAGAGCGCCGACGTGCATTATCCCTTCCAGACGCTGGCGGATGGCGACGAACTGTCGCTGGGCCAGGTGCGGCTGCGGGTGCTGCATACCCCCGGGCACCGGCCCGAGGCGATCTCTTTGCTGGTGATAAACGAGGAGCGCAGCTGCGAGGCGTCGATGGTGCTCACCGGCGACACGCTGCTGGTCGGCGATGTTGGCCGGCCCGACTTCGGCGGCGAGGAGGGCGCCCATTCGCTGTATGAGAGCCTGAGCCGCCTGCTGGATCTGCCCGACTGGGTGGAGGTCTTTCCCGGCCACTTCGATGGCCCCTGCGGCAAGGGGATGTGCGGTCGTCCGAGCACAACGATCGGCTTCGAACGCCGCTTTAACCCGTCGCTTCAAAGCGGCTCCGAGCAGGCGTTCGTGGACCTCATTTCGGGTAGCCCAGGGGCGCGACCGTTGAACATGGACGCGATCGTCGCCACCAACCAGGGCGATCTCGCCGCCGCGTGGGCGTCGCCCGCGGGCATGGAACCAGTGCCCTCGATCGAACTGGAAGAGGGACCTGACTTCATCGCCGACAAGCTTCCGTTCATCCTCGACGTGCGTGAGCCAGAGGAATTTACGGCGTTCCATATTCCGGGCGCCGTGTCCATGCCGCAGTACCAGCTTGCCAGCCGGCTGGAGGAGATCCCCCGCGACCGCGAGGTGCTGGTCGTCTGCCAGGGCGGCGCTCGCTCGGAGCGGGCCGTCCGCTTCCTGCGCCGAGCCGGCTTCGACCGCGTCACCAACCTGCACGGCGGCTCCGGTGGCTGGAAGGAGCGCGGCCTGCCGGTGGAGGAGGCGGTGGCGGCGAGCGGCGCGGTGATATAATGGGCAACGAGGGTGACAGTTATGGCCAGCGAGAACGCGTCCGTCGACATCGCCACCGCGCCCGATCTCCAGCAGCTTGCGGAGACTGTACGGCAAAGCGGTAAGCCTATTGCCTTGACGCAAGACGGTGAGACCGTTGCTGTTCTCCGACCGGCTCCGAAGCGGGCGGCCCCTACGAGCGCAGCCCGTCGAACGAGCCGGCGGAGCGGGGTCTTCACGATGGATGACCCTCTCTGGAGCATCGTTGGGATGATTGACGACCCCGACGGTCCAACGGATGTGTCTTCAAATAAGCATGCATACCTCGCTGGGGCGTACATGGACGAGCATCCGTGACGGGACTCTGGCCCCATAGCCGCAACTTGCATATCTACGGCGAAGTTCATTGCCCTGTTATAGCCGTCGTGATTTGTCTCAGGGCATTCTGATCACGAAACACACACGAGTGGTTCAGGTGCACAT
>JBBRGK010000501.1:0-3091 GCA_038240805.1 Dehalococcoidia bacterium
CCTCGCCGCGTTAAAGGACGTTTCCGCACGCGTCAAAGCATCGTCAGCCAAGGACAAAGTCTTGTTCGTGATATCGGACATGCTGGAAAACTCCTCAGTCTCCAGCTTTTACGCAGGCAACACCAAGGTCCGTGCCATAGACCCCGCCAAAGAACTCGCCGCAGCCGGAAAGGCAAACGTGATGGCGGACTTTGGGAACGTCAGAGTATTCGTGCTGGGGGCTGGAATCATCGGCTCCGCCGGAGATAGCAAGGCCACCTACCGCGACCCGAAGATCATGGGCGCACTTCGCACGTTTTGGGCCAAGTACTTCGAGCAGTCTGGTGCCGTGCTGGAGGACTTCGGGCAGCCTGCTCTTTTGCGGCCGATACGGTGACGTGCTGAATAGGCGAAAACGCCGGCCTATTGCTTTAGTGGGGCCTGGGCGCATCCTTGAAGACGACCAAAAGCTCACCGTAATGCCTTGGTCGCGTTCCTTGATGAAAGCCTGGTACCAGCACAAGCAGTTCCGCACGCCGAGACGAATCAACTTTGCAGTGTCGAGTCGATCAACTGCATGGCAACCTTGAACAGCATGCGCTCGCCAGGCGCCTGGGCCAAGACCGCGGCCATTTCCTTGGACGCCGACTGAGCAGTATCGGGCGTGTAGATTTGAGCCATGTTCACCATTCTGATGGAGGGCGAGATAGTGCCGGAAAGAGCAGCCTTGATCGCCTTGGCGAGCTCAGGCGCCGGCGAGTTCACGCGTCACATCGCCGGCCGGAGACTCCTTGCAGCCGCTCGCGTTTTGACCTGACCACAACGGCGAGAAGTCGCCATTCCCGCGCTTCTCGGCGGCCGCGCGCAACGGGCCGATCGCGGCGGTTGCGAGCGGAAAGTCCGGCGCGCTCCGGTCGTCGACCTCACGGATCAGACGGTTGACGATGCCGCGCGCCGGCCGGCCTGTGATAAGTCGCGTCAAGGCGGTATGGCGAGCCGCGGGACTCATCAATGCCGCGCGGTGGATCTGGCTCGTGGTCGCTTCGGGGCAGCACATGAACGCGGTGCCAACCTGAACCATCATTGCGCCGAGCGCGAAGGCTGCCTCGACGCCGGCACGGTTGGCGATACCGCCGGCGGCGATCACCGGCACACCGACGGTGGCGACGATTTGCGGGAGCAAAGCGAAGATGCCGCTCTGCAGGCTAAGGTCGTGGTCGAGGAAGTGGCCGCGGTGGCCGCCGGCCTCGAGCCCTTGTGCGATCACAGCGTCGACGCCGTGCGCCTCAAGCCAGAGTGCTTCGTCGACTGTTGTCGCACTGGAGAGGATGCGCGCTCCGCTCGCGCGAACGCGATCGAGCAACTCGGCGTCGGGCAGGCCGTAGTGAAAGCTAACAACCTCCGGCCGAAGCTCCTCAATGATCCCAGCGCTCGTGGCATCAAATGGAAAGCGACCACCGCCGACGGGAACGGCGTCGATGTCGAGCCCGTGCTCGCGGTAGTACGGAACGAGCGCATGCCGCCACGCTTTCTCACGTACGGGATCGGGGACGGGCGTCTTATGGCAGAAGAAATTGAGGTTGAACGCCGAGCGCGTCTGGGCCCGGATCGCCGCTACTTCGCGCCGAATTGCCGCCGCGTCAAGCATCGCGCACGGCAGCGACCCCAGGCCGCCGGCTTTGCAGACAGCGATTGCGAGTGCGCTGTCCTGCACGCCGGCCATCGGCGCCTGGATAATCGGTAGCTCGACGCCGAGGATGCGATTCAAGTCCATGTCGTCATTCCTAGTTTGACAATAGCCGCGCCGACTCGATGCCCGCACGGCGTAGCGGCCGGCCATCGTCGTCGAAAACCTCAGCATTGAATACTGTTGATTCATCCAGTATCATTCCATCGCATGGACACTCTACCAACTGCGATCTGGATTGCTGCCTGCTACCATCAACTTCACCAGCGCTGGCGCCACGCTGACCCTGTTCAGCTTGAGGAAACGGCCTGGGACTTGTGGCGGGACGACAAACTGCGCGAGCTTGGACCCGTCGATGCCGCGAAGGCTTGGCTGGCCCCTGTCACTACCCATTTGCAAGCCAAAAGCGCATAACGTTTCGCCTGCCTGCCTGCCTTGCTTGCTGCTGTTTACCGCCTCCGCGAGTGCGGCCAGAAATTACCAACGCCGATCGGCCCGGATCATGGTGACCTGCGAGTATTCCCATTCGGCAGCGTGTGGCAGAACACCAAGCATCAGCGGGCCGAGCTTCTCGCGAAGAATGCCAGCGTAGTCCCACCTCTGCAATATGCCTGGGTGGTCAGGGTGAGCGGGCAGGGGATCGTGATTACAGGTTATGAGTACATCGCCAGACGGCCTGCATCGAAGTCCCGCGTGGACCGGTATGCGCAGACCTGGTGGTGCAGGATGGACGGCGGCCGCGTGCTTCAGCGCCTGATCGGCGAGCCGGTGCCCGACCTTGACGACGAGCTCGATTTCGTTTGAACCAGCAGGTATAAATCATCCATGTGCAATCGCTACACCACACCCGAGGCTGCCGACATTGAGCGCGAGTGGCATATCGGCCGATCGGATCGTCCCGACTGGCCCCGGATGGTCTTTCCCCGTGCGCCCGGTCCATTCATTCGACGCCGCCGTGATGCTGCGGGTTACGAGCGCGAACTGGTCGTCGGGCAATGGGGTCTGATCCCCTGGTTTGCCAAAGCCGCCAAGCTGCCGTACAGCACCAACAATGCCCGCTCCGAAGAGTTGGCCAAAAAAGCGACGTACAAACACCCGTGGACCCGTGGCCAACGCTGCATCATTCCGGCCGCGTCATTCGACGAGCCGAACTGGGAGAGCGGCAAAAATGAATGGTGGACGTTTCGACGCGCTGATGGGGCACCTTGGGGCCTGGCCGGACTCTGGAACGTCTGGACCGACAAGGGGACCGGTGAACAGTTCGAGAGCTACACCATGCTGACGCTAAACGCGGACGCCCATCCGTTGATGCGCCGCATGCACAAGCCAGACCCGAAGCTCGGTCCGAATCAGCAGGACAAGAGGACAGTGATCAAGATCGAAGCTGGCGAAGTGGTCCAATGGCTGGAAGGGACCGTGGAGCAG
>JBBRGK010000502.1:0-3089 GCA_038240805.1 Dehalococcoidia bacterium
CGGCGCGATCAACTGGCGCACCACCCTGTTGGTGCCGGTGCCGGCGAACGCCGCGTCGTTCCGCGACGTGGATGTGCGGGGCAGCAAGGGCGTGCTGATCACAACCGGTGGCACGGGCGGGGCATCATTCCACTCGGCGGATGGAGCGCGGCAGCGCTCGTTGCTGCTCTTTTCTGAGGGCAGCCTTGTCTTCGGCATCGAAGGCGGGCCGGTCGGAGCCGATCTGGTCACTATGGCCAATAGCCTACAGTAACATGTCCGAAGCCGTCATTGAAACCAGGAGCCTGCGGAAGCAGTTTGGTAATAAGACTGCCGTCGCGGACCTCACCCTGACCGTCGGTCCGGGTGAGGTCTTTGGCTTCCTCGGGCCTAACGGTGCAGGCAAGACCACGTCGGTGAAGATGCTGCTCGGACTGGTGTCGCCATCGGCCGGCAGCGGGCGGGTGCTGGGCAAGCCGCTCGGCGATGTAAAGTCGCGCGCGCGCGTGGGATTCCTGCCAGAGCATTTCCGGTTCCAGGACTGGCTGTCGGCCCGGGAGTTCTTGGAATTCCACGGACGACTGTACGGCATGCCCGCACAGAAAATCCGCTCGCGCAGCGAGGAACTGCTGGCTCGGGTGGACCTGCTCGACTCCGCTGAGCGCAAGCTGCGCGAATTCAGCAAGGGCATGCTGCAGCGTATTGGCCTGGCGCAGGCGCTGCTGAACCACCCTCAGTTGATCTTCCTCGACGAGCCAACCTCCGGGCTCGACCCACTCGGAAGGCTGCTCGTGCGCGACGTCATCCGCGAACTGCGGGAGCAAGGCACGAGCATCTTCCTCAATTCTCACTTGCTGAGCGAGGTGGAGGTGACGTGCGACCGGGTGGCGTTCGTGCGGCGCGGGTTGGTGGTGCGCGAGATGGCGCTGAACGATCAGACGGCCGAGCTCGAAGTCGAGTTGAAGATCGGACCTGCGACGCCGGAACTGCTGGCGGGACTTGCGCAGTTCGGGCGCAACGTCCGACCGCTGAACGGCGAGGTGCACTTGCAGATGGATCGCGAAGAGTCCGTGCCGGCGCTGGCACGCTGGCTGGTTGGGCAGGGAGTGCCGCTGTACCGGCTCACTACCACGCGCAAGTCCCTGGAGACACTGTTCCTTGAAGTGATGGGCGAAGACGAGAGGCCCGGGTAGACATGAACGGCGTATTAACGATTGCCTGGCTCACCCTGCACGAATCCCTGCGGCGCCGCGTGCTGCTGGTCGCCCTGATACTGGGCCTCGCCTTCCTGGCGATTTTTGGCGCAGGGTTCTACGCGGTGACCCACTCCGCGTCGACGCTCGGGCGCGGCGTGCCAGGTGGGCCGCAGCAGCTGATCGCGCCGGCGTTCCTGAGCATGGCCGGCATGTACGCCGTAAACTTCATGGTCATCCTGATGGCCGTGCTGATGCCGGTCGATACCCTGGCCGGAGAGATGCGCTCGGGAGCGATCCAGTCGCTGGTGACCAAACCCATCCGCCGCTCGGCGGTCGTGCTCGGCAAGTGGCTGGGATTCTGGCTTATCCTGATGGGCTACTTGTTGCTGATGAGCGGCGGCATTGCGCTCACCGCGTTCGCGCTGAGTCACTATATCGTGCCAGACCTCTCGACGGGCATCCCCCTGCTGATGCTGGAAGGGACGCTGCTGCTTTCGCTCTCGATCGCCGGGGGCACGCGGTTGAGCACGCTGACCAACGGCGTAATGGTCTTCGGGCTCTACGGCTTGGCGTTTGTCGGCGGTTGGGTGGAGCAGGTAAGCGCGCTGCTCGGAAACTCTGCCGGCAGCTACCTGGGCGTGCTCAGCAGCCTGCTGATCCCCAGCGAGGCGCTGTGGCACCTGGCAGCCTATCACATGCAGCCGCCCATCGTGCGCGACCTGGGCATCACCCCATTTTCGCCGGCCTCAGTGCCGAGCGACGGCATGGTCCTCTGGTCCATCGGATACGTCCTGGTCGTGATGACCTACGCCGTCGTGCAGTTTGCCCGGTGTGATCTGTAACAGGCGTACCAGGCGCAGATATTCTACCGCCTCCGAAGTTACAGACCTACCGCCTGTCTTGCACTGCACTTGTAGCGATGGCCTGGCAGGCTGTCTAACGTTCCTGTGCTCGTCGCCCGGAAATCATACGTAATTAAAGGCGTGGATGAATTTGATGCGTGTGCCCCATCCTTTAAAAGCGTGCGGTTGACAGACCGCCGCGTTCAAACATACAATTTGAACATGAAAATTACAGAGAACATCTACCAGGTTGACGATGTCATGGGCGGACCGACCGTGATCGTAAGCGGCAACGCAGTTACGCTGATCGATACGGGCATACCCGGCAGCGAGGTACAGATCCTGGCGTTCATTGAATCGCTGGGACAGCAGCGCAGCGCGCTCAAGCATATCCTGCTAACACACTCCGATGGAGACCATATCGGAAGCCTACCCGCGCTAGTGGCGGCCAGCGGCGCGCAAGTATACGCACAACGTGACGAAGCCGAGGTTATCGCTGGCAATCGCAAGTCGCGCGGCGGGCAGATGGTGTCGACACCCGTCACAGTGGATCAAATAGTGAAGGAAGGCGACGTGCTGCCGATCCACGGTGGAATCCGGGTGGTGGAGTCGTTCGGGCACACGACAGGGCATGTCAGCTACTATGTGCAGGACGAGGACGTCTTGATCGCCGGCGACTGTCTCGCCAACGTGGCCGGCCTATCGGGTTCGCTGCCGCAGTACACCGCCAATGCGGAACAGGCGCAGCAAACCGTGGGGAAACTTGCGGCGCTGGGAGCCGACAACATCATATTTGGGCATGGGCCGGCGATGGTTGGCGGGGCCGCACAGAACCTGAAGGCCGTGGCCAATCAATAGACCCTCATGTTTTGCAGTCTTATTGCAGTAATTGGCGCGCCATTCCTCCCTAGCAATCGCACGACCCGCCCACCTGCCCCGCGCACTGGGCGGGGGTGCGACCCGCTCCGATGACCCGCTCCGATGCAGTATCGGAGTCTGCCGGGGTTGCGGCCTGCCCACCGGCCCCGCGATCTTGGCGGGGGTGTGCCCTTCCGGGGGCAGCGGAGCGGCA
>JBBRGK010000503.1:0-3087 GCA_038240805.1 Dehalococcoidia bacterium
CGTGCCAGCGGCCCAGAACGCCGCCGCCGCAGCCTCCTGGTAAGGGCGCAGGGCAAAGCTGACGCCTGAAAGCGTCTGCTCGCGCAATGTGACCTCCAGCAGATCGCCATCGACGTAGCCGGCGAGGTCCTCCGCCGGCCAGCCTGCCCGAATCAGCGCCTGCTTGACCCGCCCACGCTCGGAGGCGGGAATCGTCACCTCCAGCGGGCTGAGCCGGGCCAGGAAAAGCCGCTGCAGCTCTTTATGGCTCCAGATCTCTTCAAGCAGGTACTCGTCGTCCGCCCGCAGCACCAGGTCGTCGCCGCGCTTTTCGAGCTTCAGCCGTCCGTAGCGGCCGGCATAGTCGCGGATGTCGGCGATCACGCTGCCCGGCACATCGAACTTCGAGAACTTCTCTAACGCCTCGACCATGCGATCGGGCATCAGGCCGGCGGCGCGGGCGTTCCACAACGACAGCGGCGTGATCCGGTAGGTATGGATGTGCTCGGGGCTTTTTTCAAGCTCGCAAAAGGTAGCGAGTCCGTCGCGCGCTTCCTCGTAGAGAGGGTTTTCCACCTCGAGCAAAACGCTGTTGTCCGACTGGACGATCAATGGATTCTGGGGATTGTACATGTGTTCTGCTTTCAGGCTACTTAGAACGGGGGCTCCGACGGCTCGCCGGTGAGCCGTGCCCAGATGATGCGCTCCAGCTTGAACTCGCGCTCCCCGTTACGCAGGAAGCAGTAGCCGTATGCGCTCTCGGCCTCGACCGCGTAGATGTCTACTTTGCGTACCAGCCGCTGCTCGCGCCCCTGATTCTTGCTGCGATACTCCATCTCCACGCGGGCGCCGCGGTCTATCGACTCAAGCAAGAGTTCCGTGATCGCAAAGTTTCCAGAGATAGGCTCTGTCGGTGAAATTGGCGCAGCCTGGTCAACGACTCCACGCGTTACAAATGGCACGATCCGGTCAAGCAGGCTATCGGGGGTCACGTTCAAAAGAGGCGCCAGGATGGCAAGATCGCTCGCTGAGATGCCAGGGGTTCTGCGTTTACCGGCTGCAGGGAAGCGGATCGGCCCGAGTGCACGCAGCGCAGCCACTTGCGGCGCCGTGCCGCTGGTATCGGTATCAAGCACGGGCATGTGGCCCGCAGCCCGCAACCGCTCGAGCACAAGTTCCAGTCCGTCCGAGCGTACAAGCGCAACGGTGGGCGCGATTTCGCGGCCGATCATGCCCGCCAGCCGTTTGTCGGCGGCGAGTTCAGCGAGCAGATGCGGATCGTCCACGGTGATATAGCAGTCCGCGTAACCGACGTGAATACGGCCATACTTCGCCTGCACGTCCGACAGCAGAATGTCCACCGTGTGCGGCAACGGCGCATCGCTTTGCTGTTCCAGGAATGCCCGCACCTGCTCCGCTGTCTGACCCACATCGACGGTGCGGCGCAGCGAGGCCATGCTGAGCGTCACCGTGCGCATTCCGGCTGCGCCAACGGGGTCGCTGAAGTTTCGCAGCACCCGGTACACCCACGGCTCGATATTGGGCGGCGCCAGCACATCGAGTGTAGGCTGTACAATCAGCCGGTCCACCCGCGGTATTCCTGCCAACGCCGGGTCCGCCTCTTCCGCGATCAGCGCCCGGCCCGCTGGCGTAAGGCGAACGGCGCTCGGGGTGGGTTCGCCGGGCGACGCCAGCGGCTCAACCAGCCCAAGCCAGCCGAGCGACCGGATAACTCCCCGAACCCATGCGTCGACAGCCGGCAGCAGTTCGTTAGATTCTCCCTTCGCTGCCGGTGTGCCGAACAGGTTCGGGATGCGAAAGCTCAGCCTCCGGGCGAGCGATTCGAGCGTTGCACCGGTTGTGGGCATGCCGGCCAACAGCCGGATCGTCACGCTGCGCTGTACCTCCACGCTGCCGTGGTAGCCGCCGCGGACATAGCCTTCTGGATAGTCGTCCCTCCATTCAGAAACTTCCTGCCATGCTTCGAACAGATCGGAGAGCTGCTCAAACTCTGGCGCCTGAAGCCAGTCCATGTTTCCCATGGCGCTAATCACGCTGCCGTTGTGACGCAGCAGTCTGGCATTGATAGCGAGCGCGAAGAGAAAATCAGCATAGGCGGGCTCGCTAAGAGAAAGCCGGCGGGAGAGCCGCTTTGCGTCCGGCTTCGCAAACAGCCCCTTCTGTGTCAGGGTCGGCCGCAGCTCATCCACGAACTGCAGGCATTCAACCAGGTCGAGCACCGGTGCCGGAATGCGGCCGGCCGGCCGCGCAGTTGCGGGAGGCTCCGCCAGCGGTGGCTCAGCAAAGTCAGCGGCAGAGACCTGAACCGGCGGCAACAGGGCGGTCATCACCTCGTCGCAGATCACCAGCTTCGAAGCCCAGTCCTGCGGAAAGCGAATCACCAGCCCCTGGTTTTCAAGCAGCAGCAGGCCGTCTTTCGGACTCGTGCGGGTGTAAATGTCGTTCAGATAGAATCCGTAGATCTTGTTGTGCTGCTCAATTTCGGGAAACTTCTGCAACAGCGCATAGGGCTCCGCCGAGCCGTGCGCCTGGACGATCTGCTGGAAAATGCGACGGGCGAGGTCGGGCAGGGCATCGATCCGCCGCTTCACGCGCTCGGACGGCGACAGCTCCTCAACGATCGCCGCGACGCGATCGGCCTTCCTTGTCGCCGTCTGGCCGATCGCCATATGACTGTAGATCCGCTGCACGTCCTCACTGCGCAGGGCGCTGAAAATCGTTGTCGCCGGTCGCGCCGGACCCGATCGCTTCAGCAGTGCCGCACGTACACAGGCCGGCACGAAGAGGAGGCGCTTCTCCCGGTCGTGCGGCAGTAGCAGCGCCAGTTCCTGCAGCCTCGATAAGCACTGTTC
The DNA here is from genome assembly GCA_038240805.1 of Dehalococcoidia bacterium. GTDB lineage: Bacteria > Chloroflexota > Dehalococcoidia > CAUJGQ01 > CAUJGQ01 > JBBRGK01. Next base: position 2,853 of record JBBRGK010000503.1, read on the forward strand.
CAGGGATTTCTCGTCCAGCAGGCGCCCAAAGGCTGAGGCGATCGATTCAGTAGAGATTCCGGGGCCGCTGCGCCAGAGCAGGCGCAGCACGGTCATTTCGCGTTGAGACAGTTCACGCAGCGCTGCGGCCACGTTGTCCGCCATGCAGATTTGTGCAGAAACGAAGACCACCATTCTGCCATCAATGTTGCGCGGCGGCTCCATACCCTCCAGACCGCTGGCGCCTCGCGCGATC
>JBBRGK010000504.1:0-3078 GCA_038240805.1 Dehalococcoidia bacterium
GTTGTCTTGCTCTACGGCCACTACGACGTGCAGCCCACCGGTAACCTGGCCGACTGGCGCTGGGGCGGCCAGGCGTGCGATCCCTGGGTGCCTACCTACTTCGTCGGTGAGAAGCCGGTCGAGCCGGCGTCGCTGTCGGACGATGAACTGCACCGCGTCTACCTGGTCGGGCGAGGCGGAGCGGACAACAAGGGACAGCATCTCGCTAACATTCTCGGCGTGCTCGATGCCAGGCGAGCTGGTGCGCTGCGCGGCACAGTGAAGATCATCCTGGACGGCGAAGAGGAGCACGGCAGCCCCAACCTGGCAGCAATCGCGGAGCGGTATCGCGATCTGCTCGCGGCCGACATGCTGATCGGCTCCGATGGCCCCAAGCCGAACGATGTGCCCACCGTACTGATGGGTTGTCGCGGCCTGCTCGGTGTCGAAATCCGGGTGGACAATGGCCGCGGCCAGTCGGTCCATTCAGGCAATTACGGCAACATCGTCGCCAATCCGGTGCTGTCACTTGCACGGCTCCTGGCAGAGTTGCCAGAACGGGTGAGCGCAGTGGCGCGCCGCAACCGTGCCTTCCGCGATTCGGTGCTGGCCCGCTTCGGCAGCTCGCAGGATCGGGCAGCGTGGGAGCCGTTCCTTGAGCCGACCACCAACGTCAACGGCGTCATCAGCGAAGGCGTCTCGCTGGACCAGATGCGGACGATCATTCCGGGCTGGGCGCTGGCGAAAATCGATGTGCGCCTCACGCCAGACACGCCAGCCAACGAGGTGCACGAGGCCATCGAAGCTGCGAGGCTCGATCAGGCCGCCAGTTCACCCGGGGTGACGATCACGCTCCGACGCAGCAGCACGGTGCCGCCATCCTACACCGAGCCGGACCGACCCGAGTTCGAGGCGATCCTGGCTGCGTCACGCTCCTATTGGGACCGCGAGCCGGGGGTGATGCCGCTGCTCGGCGGCACGCTGCCGAACTACATCTTCACGGATCTGCTCGGTTTACCCGCCTACTGGCTGCCCGGTGCTCAGGCGAATAACCGCCAGCACGATGTCAACGAGCACCTGCTCCTCGGCCACTTCTTCCGCCAGGCCGGCTGGTACGCGGCCGTGATCGAGGCGGTCGGAAAACAGTAAAAGCCGCTGCGCTCCTTTCGGTCTCCTCGACCTGAGCTGGCTGCCCATTACTCTCTCGCCACCACAGTGTCGTATAGCCCGTAGTGGGTTAATTCTGGGTGGCTGTCTATGCCGGTGTAGCGGAGCGACGCGTCCTCGTACCGCCGGAATGCGAAGACGGCCTGGTTCATCTGCTCGGTGTTGAACACCTTCAGCCCCACGAGCAGATGGAAGTCCTTCACCGTTAAGCCGGTAACTGTCAGAAACAATTCCGGCTCCACCTTGGTGATCACGTCCTGCAGCGTGTTTTCCCGAAAGTCGGTCAGGTACATGAACGCTGGAATCCGCGTAGCGAACTTGATCAACTTCTCCTGAACGAGCTTGCGCTTCGACTTGTATTCCTTCTCCTCATCGGTCAGCTCTTTCTTTTCGTCCGCCGTCAAGCCGCCGCTTTTCGCTTTGTTCTTGAGGCCCTTCACCTTCTCGCTTTTGTTGATGATGGTCTCGATCACGTTGTCGCCCAGCGCCCGCCAGCCCTCAATCCGCTCAACCGCCGCCATCGCGTCGGGGTTATCCAGAATGCGGCGCAGCGTGTCGTTATCCACATTCACCAGCAGAGCGCTCTCCCACTTGCGCGCCAGCAGGGTGGCCGAAGTCCCCGCCATCGCGATATCGAGAATCCCGCCCGCGTCTATCTGCGTCATGTTCGCGCCGTCGTACGCCAGCACCGGCAGGAACGACACCAACTCCTTGATCGCGTTCTCCGGGTTCGGCTCATTAGGAGAAAGCCCGATCCCGTACTCTGAGAGCTGACGCAGCGCGCGTGTGGGCGCGAAGTCGAACACGAAGCAGACAGGCTTGAGGACTTCTTCTTCGTTCGGGTTGTCGCCGTTCGGGTTCTTGATCGACCAGGGCGACTGCACGCGGAAAGCCGCCTGGAAGTATGTCTCAGGACTCTTCAGATTGCGAAGCATCAGGATTGAGGACCACTGCGGCACGGTCACGCCCGTGGTGAGCTTCCCGCACGAGAGCGTGATCGTCTTACTCTCGAATCCACTCCCAATCGCCTTTCGAACCGGCGGCAGCGCTTCCAGCCCGATGCCCGCCGAGCTGCCGGCGGCGACCACCACCTTGTACTCATGCCAGAAGGTGTTTTGTTTCTCCGCGAGCAGGTTCGCCATCGCGCGACACGCCGCGACGTTCGGCAGAAACCAGAACGAGTGCTGCAGATACGGCAGCAGCCGCACATCCGAATATGGGAACGGCGGCCGCGTGCCTGCCTTCAGCAGCTCCACTGCCTGCGGCGTGTACCCGCCACGGATGATCTCCAGCCACTTCTGCACGTCCTGCTTGTGCCTGAACTCGGCCGTATTCCCCTTACCCGTCGCCTCAAAGAACGCGTTCAGGTCAAACTCGTCGAACTCCCCGGCGCTCGCGACCGCCAGCAGCTCGTCCGGCATCTGGTAGGTCAGCAGCCGCATCTGCGGCAGCGCCGCGTACGGGTTCCGTTCTCCCGGCTCCTTCGCCGCGAACTCCTCCTTCGCACGCTGCTCGTCGGTGTACGTCCAGTTAAAGATCTGTTCCTCAATGAACTCGCCCGTCGCCAGCGCCCTGAACGGCGTGCCCGAAAGGTAGAGGTACGCGTTCGTCGTAATCGGGAGAAAGTTCGTCTCCTTCTCCGAAAGCTCGCCGAGATCCTCGTTCACGTCCTCCAGACCGGTGGCGTACTCCAGCCTCGTCTCCCTCTTCGCGACCGCCTCTTCCTCCCCCTCGAACAGCTCCTTCGCGGTTTCCCGCCACGCCCCGAAGTGGTACTCATCGAAGACGACCAGGTCCCAGTTCCTCGTGTGGACCCACTCATTCTTCGACTTGATGTTTCCCGCCGCATCCCGGCCGAGCAGGTCCTGGAACGAGCCGAAACAGATCACCGGTTTCTGCTGATCGATCTGCGTCGTGTCGGTGCCGGACGAG
>JBBRGK010000505.1:0-3072 GCA_038240805.1 Dehalococcoidia bacterium
GAGCAACGCACCCGCCCGCCCCCTCTATCCCCGCCGTCCGTGCAACGCACCCCCCAGCCCCGTCTAGCCCCTCCGTCCGTGCAACGCAACCAACGATCGCCCTCTCTACGGCGCAGCCGTGGAGAGGGTAAGGGGTGAGGCCCTCCAACCGTGCAACGCACCCAATGATCGCCCTCTCTACCGGCCGCAGCCGGTGGAGAGGGTAAGGGGTGAGGTACGTCCCCCTTACCCCGGAACATAGACGTATATCCCCAGCAGGTCGGGTGGGAGCTGCGCCTCGACGCTCTGGCTGACGCCGCGCCAGCGGGCGGCGGTGCGGACGCGGCGATGCGCCTCCAGCAGCTCCTCGCCCCTGCGGCGGGCGACTGACTCAAGGTGCGGCGCCAGCGCATCGGCGTTCTCGACCACCCGCTGCACCAGGTCGCGAGCCTGCTCCGGCATCGTGTTCTGGGTCGGTGCAAGCCCTGGCAGGCGCTCAACCGCATCGCCCTCCTGCCAGGCGGCGTTGACCGGCGAGCCCTCGAAGCCGAGCAGCAGGCAGTCCTCGGCCAGCAGCGGCAGATCGCGGTCATCGCGGCGGGTGACGATGTGATAGCGGATCCGCACCAGCAGCAGGGTTGTGCGCCGCTCCACGCCATCGGTGCGGATCACGCCGCAGCGGGCCGCAGGGCTGCTCGCGATCGGGTCCAGCGCCGTGTCCATGATGTAGGCCGCAAGCCCCTCCACGAACGGGTGCGTCCGCTCCAGGTACAGCTCGCCCTCGGCAACCGGCAGCTCGAAGCGGGCGCGGAGGTGTTCGAGGCCGGTCTGCTCGCGCAGCGCCTGCGGCGCCTCGGCCAGGCTGGCGATCAGCAGCTCGCCTTTGGCGTCGTTCGTGACCGTGACTGTTGCCCCGTAGGCGCGAAGCGCCTCGCGCACGAAACGGGCGACATCGACGCCGGAGCCAATCGCCTCGCGCACCGCCTCAAGCTCGCGCTGCACTTCGTCCACCCGGATCGACTCCTGGGCGAACATCGTGCGCGAACGGCGCTCCCGCTCGGAGGCGTTCTCCCACTCGCGGAACATGTCCAGGGTGTGCGGCTTCAGGAACGCCTCCATGCCGGGCAACGACTGCTGCTCCGGCGTCTGCTCCATCACCCCTTCCATCACCGCCTCGATCACCCGAGTCGTGCCAGATGGAACCGGCACGGAGACGCCGAGCGCGTGCCGGATCGCCTTCTCCTTGCGGATCAGCACGTTGAGTACGATCTCATCGATCAGGTTGTCGCTGCCATAGAAGGTGAGCGCCCGCACCTTCGGCTGTGGCTGGCCGTAGCGATCGACACGGCCCTCGCGCTGCTCGTGGCGGGTGGGGTTCCAGGAGAGGTCGTAGTGCAGAACGGCGTCGAAACCATCCTGCAGGTTGATCCCCTCGCTGAGGCAGTCGGTCGCCACGAGCAGCCGCCGGACTGCCTTCTCAAGCTGCTGCACGCGCCGCTCGCGCTCGTCGGCGGGCAGCCGCCCGGTCACGGCGTCCACCTCCAGGTCTTTGAACTCGCGTGCGAGGCGCGAGCGCAGCTCTGTAGCGACGTATTCAGCGGTGGGAATGAAGCGGCAGAAGACGATCGGGTTGAAGCCGTCGCGCAGCAGCTTCTGCACGATCGCCGTCGCCTGCAGCAGCTTCTCATCGGCACCGGCCAGCGCGTCCGCTTCGAGAGCCAGCTCCAGCAGCCGCCGGTGCCCGCGTCCCGGTTCACCACCGTCCTCGCCGGACTCGGCGCCAGGGGCAACGTCCACCGTCTCGGCGGCCTCGTCGTCGGCCAGATCGAGCACGGTCTGGCGGCCGATCTCGTCCACTTCGTCGGTCGTCTCGGCGTCTGCTCCCGCTGCCCGGCTGCGCAGCGTGGCCGAGGCGGCCGCGGGGCTTGAGGCGACCGAGCGCAGCAGCGCCAGCGCCGACCACCAGCGCACCCGCTGGCGAAGGGCGCTGCCGGAGCCGTCGCGCACCGTCTCGCGCACGTAGCGCAGCACCTTCTGGAAGAAGGCGCGGTACTCGGGCGAGAGGCGATAGGCAAGCTCCTTTTCCTCGCGCTCGGGAAATGGCGTGTCGGCCTGCATGTAGTGGCGGATGTCGGCGCGGCGACGCTGCACGAAGTAGGCGGCGAGGCGGCGCCGGTGCGGCTCGTTCTGCGTTCCGGAAAGGTCATCGGGCAGTTCGGCGAACTCTGGGTCGAGGAAGGCGAGCAGCGAGCGGAAGGCGTCCTCGTTGCCGCTATGCGGCGTCGCCGTCACCAGCACCAGGTGCCGGTTCGCATCCTTCGCCAGCCCTGCAACGAGCTGGTGACGCTGATGGCGCGAGCCGCGCTCTTCGCCGCTGGAAGCACAGGTGTGCGCCTCGTCCACGATCACCAGCTCAGGGCAGGTGCGACGAAACTCCTCGCGCCGCCGATCGCTTTTAATGAAGTCGGTGGAGACGATGACGAACGGGTAAACGTCGAATAGCGATTCGCCAACCCGACATGCCCGCTCCAGGCGCGTCGCGGTGCTGGCCAGCACAAGCTCGGCCTCGATGTGGAACTTGCTGCTCAGCTCTCGCTGCCACTGCTCCGCAAGGTGCGGCGGACAGAGCACGGCCAGCCGCCGCACTTCACCGCGATCGAGCAGCTCGCGGGCGATCAACCCTGCTTCGACCGTCTTGCCGATGCCGACATCGTCGGCGATCAGGATGCGCACAGGGTCCTGCTTCAGCGCCATCAGCAGTGGCACGAGCTGGTATGGCCGCGGCTCAACGGCGATCCGCGCGAACGAGCGGAACGGTCCCGCGCTGGAGCGGAAGCCGAGCCGCACGGCGTCGCGCAGCAGCCGCGACGAGCGATAGTCGCCCGGCCGCTCCGGGTCGGGCAGGTCGAAGCGGGCCGGGTCCACCCGCTCCAGCGGCAGGTAGATCCCCGTCACCTCGTCCTGGGCGCCACCCAGCGGCCGCAGCACGAGCATCTCCCCATCCGACTCGGGCAGCACCACCCATTCGCGTCCCCGCGCCTGCACCAGTGAACCAACCGCAAATGTCATCTCGTACTTCCTTATTACGCGCCG
>JBBRGK010000506.1:0-3070 GCA_038240805.1 Dehalococcoidia bacterium
TGCGATGCGCAAGGTGGCGCGCGAGGCGCTCGGCCTCTGCCACTTCGACCCCGACACCGGCGCCGATCAGAGGCGTAGCCCGCGGGCGCGGGAGGACTGCGAGGCAGCCTGCTACGACTGCCTGATGAGCTACGGCAACCAGGGCAGTCACCAGATCCTGGACCGCATGGCGATCCGCGATCTTCTGCTCGGGCTCGCCGGCAGCACCGTTGCGGCAGCACCAACGGCCACACCGCGCGCCACGCACCTCGAGCAACTGGAACGGCTTGCAGGCTCGGAGCTTGAGCGCGACTGGCTGCGCTATCTCGATGGTCATGGCCACCGGCTGCCGGCCGAGGCGCAGCCGCTGATCGAGCGGTGCAGCACCCGGCCGGATTTCCTCTACCCGGAGCACCATGCCGCGGTCTACATCGACGGTCCCCACCACGAGTATCCCGACCGGCGCCTGCGTGACGCGGCGCAGCAGGACTGCCTGGAGGACGCCGGCTACAGCGTGATCCGGTTTTCGCACCGCGACGACTGGGCTGCGACCCTGGCGCGCTATCCCAGCGTCTTCGGCAGCCTGCATGCTGCGATTGACCGCCCCGTCGGTCTGGAGCCGGCGGACGGCAGCACGGCAGGCAAACTGGACCTGGAGCTGATTCCCGAGCGCTGGCAGCCACTGGCGCAGCAGCTTGCCGCGAAGGAGGGCATGGTTGTGCAGCCCGGAGGCGACATCGAGCGCAACGGCCGCGTCGCCGGCAGCTACATTTTCGATCTTGCCCGCAACGGGCGGCGCCTGCGCGTGATCGACGCCGGCAGCCCCTTTCGTGTCGAAGTTGAGCGGGCCAGCCGGGAACAGGGGTTAGAGTGTGTTGCAGTGGACGCCGAGCCGTCCGGGGCGACCGTTGCCGTAATGGCTATCCTACAGGCGCTGGAGGAGAAGGTATGACCACGGTGCTGTTGAGCAAGACGGCGGAACGGTCGCTCGCCCGCCTCAGCACGAACGAACGCGGTCATTTCCTCGACTGTTACCTGAAACTGCTCAATGATCCGTCCAATCCGGGGCTCAGCCTGGAGCGCGTCACCAGGGCGCTCAGCGATGATGTCTGGTCGGCCCGCGTCACGCAGGATGTGCGGGCGATCCTGCTCCGGGACAGCGACACATGGACGGTGCTCTACGCCGGGCATCATGACCCTGCCTACACCTGGGCCGAGCGGCACCGTGCGGAGCGCAACCAAACGACCGGCGCGATGCAGATCATCGAGACGACAGAGATTATCGCGCAACGGATCGCGGACGACCCTGCCCCGCCCGAAACACCAGGCCTGTTTGATGCCTATGACGATGCCTTTCTTCTCAGTCTCGGCGTCCCGCCCGATTGGCTGCCGGCCTTGCGCGAGATGAAGTCGGAGGCGGTGTTCCTGGCGGCTATGGAGAGCCTGCCGGAGGACGCCTTCGAGCGGCTCTTCCAGCTGCTCGCCGGTGAGACCGTGCTGCCGCCGGAGCCGGTTCCAGCCGACCGGCCGGTCATGGAAAGTCCTGACACACGCCGCAACTTCGCGGAGCTGGACGCGGACACGCTGCGGCGGATCCTGGATGAGCCGCTCGCCACATGGGTGATCTATCTTCACCCTTCGCAGGAGCGGCTGGTGAACGGCAGCTTCGGCGGGCCGGTGAAGGTGACGGGTTCCGCGGGAACCGGCAAGACAGTCGTAGCCATGCACCGGGCGCGATTTCTCGCCCGCCAGGGCAAGCGCGTGCTGCTCACAACGTTCGTCGGCACGCTGGTGGAGGCGATTGCTCGCAACCTGCGGCTGCTGTGCAGCCAGGAGGAACTGTCGCGAATCACTGTGGCGACGGTGCACAGCACCGCCCAAAAGCTGTTGAGCGGCGCCGGCGAAGGCGTGCGGCCTCTGAACGACGATGAAATTCGGAAGTTGCTGGATCGGTATCGGCTGCTCACGGCCTGCCCGTTCTCGACGGCGGCGCTACATTCTGAATGGGAGAACGTGCTCGGGCCGCAGGGCCTCATCACCTGGGCCGGCTACCGCGATGCGAGCCGGGCCGGGCGCGGGCGTGCGCTTTCGGCCGCCGACCGGCGCCGCATGTGGGCGGTGTTCGAGCGCGTGATCGAGGACTGTCGCAGCCAGCACATGCTCGACTGGAGCAGCATCTGCCGCGTCGCACGAGAGTTGATCGAAGACGGACGGATCCAAACGCCATACGACGCGGTGATCGTTGACGAGGTGCAGGACCTGCGAGAGCAGGAGCTGCGCCTGCTGGCCGCACTGGCCGGCGCAGGGACCGACCGGCTGATGCTGACCGGCGACGCGGGCCAGCGGATCTATTACGGCCCATACAGCATGCGGGCGCTGGGCATCGATGTCCGCGGGCGCTCGTATCTACTGCGCATCAACTATCGCACGACAGAGCAGATCCGCCGCTTCGCCGATGCCATTTCCAGCAGCGAAGGCGACGACCTGGACGGCGGAGTGGAGGGCCGCGCCGGCTGCGTCAGCCTCTTGCGAGGCCCATCGCCAAAGCCGCGCGGCTTCCGCACCAGTGCGGAGCAGTACTTGTTCATCTCGGAGGAGATCCGCGGACTGGCCGGCGCGGGACTGCCGCTGAACGAGATCGCCGTCATTGCCCGCACCAACTCCGGCCTCAAGCCGATCTATGACGCACTCAGCCGGGCCGGCGTCACCGTACGCCGGCAGGCTGGCGAGAGCGGACCTGATGCGGTTAGCGTGATCACGATGCATCGTGCCAAGGGACTGGAGTTCAAAGTCGTGTTCGTGGCTAATGTCTCCGATGACTTTCTCCCCTCCCGCGGCGCGATCGACATGGACGGCGATCCGCGGGACCGCGATGACGCGCTGAAGCGGGAGCGGCAGCTCCTCTATGTCAGCCTCACACGCGCTCGTGATGAGCTCTACGTCTGCTGGAGGGGCACGCCAAGCCGGTTCCTGTCCGGGGTGATCGAGTGACGGGCCTCACCCCTTACCCTCTCCACCGGCTGCGGCCGGTAGAGAGGGCGATCATTGGTTGCGTTACACGGATGTGGAGGATGGACGGAGGGTTGACGAG
>JBBRGK010000507.1:0-3065 GCA_038240805.1 Dehalococcoidia bacterium
AGACGCGGGCTCTGTGTGTTGAACAGGCCGATTGCCTCGCCAACGCTGTCGACGATCCGCAGAGTGACTTCCGGCGTTTCCTCCCACTCCCATTCGCGGCCAAGCTCATCGGCGGGCAGCATCTCCGCAAGCGGCTCGAGCACATCACCGTCGGCGCGGCGAACTGTCACCCTGCGGGCGAACCAATCCGCTGGAACATGGCCTTCGGATCCGCGCGCGACATGCAGCTTACAGCCGTGACCGCGCCGCTCTCCGGCGCGCGAGAGTGCGTCGAGGAAAAGCGGCGTCAGCTCCGTAGCCCGCGAGCGTGGGATACAGCAGACATTGAGCGTGTTACATACTTTTCGATCCAGCGAGTTCAAGACGGCCGCCGCGAACGTGCCTGCACAGGCGCTCTCGTCAGCAACGATCCAGGCTCCACCGGTGCCGTGTACGCTGACCGGGATGCCGCTCTGGCGGGCCACGCTGGCAAGCTGCGTGACAGCCTGGCCTGAGCCGCGCGCCACGGCGAGCGCCAGGCGAGCATCGGAGAACATCGCCCAACCGGCGGCGTGATCGGCGCTATCGACCAGAGACGCCGCGCCTTCCGGCAGCCCGGCAGCCCGAAGGGCGGGCGCGAGTGCGTGTTGAACGATCGCGAGCGCCGTGCCCAGGGCATCGCTGCCGATGCGAAAGACGACCGTGTTGCCGTTGCGGAGCACACCTGTGGCATCGGCGAACACGTTGGGGCGGCCCTCGAAGACGAATCCCACTACACCAAGACCGGCGACCACCTGGTCAACCCTGAGACCGTGCTGCTCCACGGTTTCAATTACCTTGCCGCGCTGCGACGGCGCCTCGCTCCACTCACGCAGCCCGGCTACCATCTCATTTCGCATCTTTTCGGAGGCCGCGAGACGAGTGGTGCTCCGCCCGCGCGCCCGAGCGCTCTGCACGTCACGTTCGTTCGCTGTCGCGATTGCCGACCAGACCGTATCCGATTCCAGGCAGGCGGCAAACTCTCCGTAGAAGCGGCTGATCTGTTCGTCTGTGATCTCGCCCATCCGCGCAAAGGCCGCATGTGCGCGGCCGACGGCGTTGGCGGCGATGGCCTGCTGCTCGGCAGAGACGAGCAGTACGTCCCCCGTCTCCTGCACGACCAGCAGACGGTCGCCGCGACGGTACCGCATCGCCACGGTGGCAGGCACAAATGTCACTTTGTCGCCACCGAACAGGATCGGCATGCCGGCGGTTACTTCGGTCAGGGCCACGATCTCGGTCATCGTTCTCCGATTATGGCGCAAAGACACACGTGCGCCCGGCAGGTGGGGTGCAGCCAGCATCCAGGTTAGCCTACCGGAATCTATCATCTGCCCCTACTGCCTGCACGGCCAGCGATCCACATCAAAAGGCGCCCGCTAACGCGGGGTCAAACCGAACCCTCATTCTGATAACGACGTGGAATAGACTTTTGTTACAGGAATTTACCTGCGTTGAAAAACTATTTTGCCGCCGGACATCGTCAGATCGACCGGCACATCGCGTATCTCCGCTGCCGGCACCTGTTCCAGGTTCTCGCCCAGCACAACGAGATCAGCATATTTTCCCCGTTCCAGGCTGCCTTTCGACTGCTCCGCGAACTCGGCGTATGCGCCGTTTGCTGTGTACATCCGCAGTCCCTCGGCGAGAGTGACGCGCTCCGCCTGACCGCAGTCCTGACCGCCTCTTGTCTGACGAAGCAGGGCACTCTGCAGTCCGTGCAGCGGCCGGTAGTCGGTTACGGGAGAGTCGCTCGAACCACAAACATGCACACCGCGGCGAATCAGACTCGCTGCGGGAAACATGCTCCTGACCCGCTCTGGGCCGTAGTTCACCAGGTAGCCATCACCGAATTCCCAGAAGAAAGCGGGCTGCATAGCCGGGCTCACCCCGATCGTCGCCAGCCGCTCCTGAAGATCCGGCGGGCAAAGACCGCAGTGCTCGATTCGTGGACGTGGGTCGAGCCGCGGAGCAGCGGCCTGCGCCCGTTCCAGCGCTGTGAGTCCCGACTCGATCGCGCGATCGCCCATGGCGTGCATCGTGCACTGCAGGCCCGCGCAGTGGGCGCGTTCGATCATGGAATCGAGCTGTTCCTGGGTCCAGTAGAGAATGCCACGGTCCTCGCCGGTCGGGTCCGACGAGTACGGCTCGCGCGTGGCAGCCGTCGGCCCGGAGGATGAGCCATCGGTCATGACCTTGAACGAGCCCAGTCGCAGCCGGTCGTCACCAAAGCCAGTCTGTAGCCCGGTTTCGAGGAATCTCAGACCTTCGTTGGTGCCCAATGCCACCCAGACCATGTAGTACAGCCGCACATCGAGCCCGCCCTCACGGTGCAAGAGCTGCATCGCCGGCAGTTCCGGCCCGGCCATGGAGCCGGCGCTATGGACGCTGGTGATTCCGGCCGCGAGGTAATCGGCGTTTGCAAGCCGCAGGGCCTGCAGCATCTCTGCCTCGGGGAGGCCGCTCACCTCCAGCAGGGGACCCTGCGCTGCGTCGTAGGCCACACCGAGGTTTCGGCCGCCATCGCGATCATAGCGGCCGCCGGCCATGTCGGGCGTGGAATCGGTAATCCCGGCCAGGTCGAGAGCGCGGCTGTTGGCGGCAACGATGTGGCCGCAGGTACGCGTGAGCAGCACCGGGTGCTCAGGAGCAACCGCGTCGAGGTCGAAGCGGTTGGGATGCCGCTTTTCGACCAGGGTCATGTGGTTGTAACCCTGGCCTCGAATCCAGGTACCGGGCGGCAGGGTCGCCGCCTTTGCTTTCACCGCCGCCTGGATCGCCGCGATGCTCTCCATGCCCGCTGCTTTGCAATCGATCCCGAGGCGGGTGCCGCCGTAAGAGCCGAAGTGTGCGTGGGCGTCGATCATGCCGGGAATCAACGTTCGTCCGCGCAGGTCGATCGCCTCCCCGCCACGCTGCAGCGGTCGGACTTCGGCGTTGCTCCCAACGGCGAGGATCCGGCCATCGCGTACGGCCACGGCTTCAGCGACGCTGTCGCGTGCGTCCACCGTGTGAACGCGCCCATTGAAGAACACGAAGTCAGCGCG
>JBBRGK010000508.1:0-3061 GCA_038240805.1 Dehalococcoidia bacterium
CGGCCAGCTGCCCGCTGGTAATCGGCCGAATGTCCAGCGGCAGCCAGTTCGTCGTACAGAAAGGCAAGGTCGGCGCCTGACTGGAATGACATGCCGATACCCCAGAGAGCGTAGGCGGCAAGGATCAGCGGGTAGGTCGTCGCGAGGCCAAAGGCGAGCATCGCCACGGCGTAGATTGCGCCACCGACCATCAGCGCGGCTCTTCGCCCGAACCGGTCGGCGAAAACGCCGGTCGGCACCTGCGCCAGCACGATGATCAACCAGAACGGCGCATCGAGTGCGGTGACCTGCGCGATCGTAAGACCGCGCTCACGCTGCAGGTACAGCACCCAGATGGGCAGCCAAAGCTGCAAATAGGCAAGAAATCTGAACGCGTAGAACCAGCGCAGATTCGCTTTGAGGACGGCCGAATACGGCAGAGCCGATCACCCCATAACGAAAAGGAGAAACGAAGAGAAAAGGCGGGTGCCGGTCTCAGCGCAGATGGAAGAGATCGGCGAGACTCGTCGCCGGCGCACGGAAGAGAAATACGCCCGGAGCGAGCCAGGTGTCCCGCTGAACGAGTAACGAGAGCACAAAGCAAAAGACCAGGAAGCCGGCGAAGGTCGCCATGATCACATGACCGGGTGAAGCTTCCACAGATACCTGGATGGCGATATCCATCAGCAAAAACACCAGTCCGAGCGCTGCGAGCCCTACGCCGATGTTGATGCCAGGGATGAACATGACCAACATGAGCGCCATCGGGACCGTTGCGAGGCCGCTTGATCGCACCAAACGCTCAAGGTTGGCGGTGTAATGGAACACTGAGGTGAGCAGTAGGTAGGCAACCGCAATCCAGACAAGCCACGCGCCGACACCGAGGAACGTTCCGGCAATCACCGACTCCAGGAACAGCTTTCCCTTTTCGCTGAAACCTTCAACCGCCCACCAGAACCAACCGCCGAGACCGGCGAGAAAGAACGAGGCCGCCGCGATCACAATCGACTGCGTCAGCGCCGCCGGGTCTTCGCGCGCCTCTTCAAATACGGTCGTGTCCAGTCGGAGCGTCCGCAGAATTCGAGCGATAACGATCTGGGGGTCCATGTAACGGGCCTCCTGCTGGAAGTTGCTGCTGAAATGACCGTCGGGGATGCGCCCACTCACGGCCAGGGCAGTCAGACCGGCCCGAATGATACCACGTTTGGCGTACAGCACCGCCGTTTACCGGGCCAGTTGCTGGCCACCAGCATAGTGGGAGTTCAGGCGAGAGGAGAATTGCGGGGAGTTCCCGGCGTCCTGGGCAACCAGGCGGGAGAACTCCTCTGCTTGTTGACGAGCAGAAGCCGCGCCCGAATTGGCACCTGTTCAGCGCCGAGCATGACTTCGTGTTGGCCACCGCCGCCGCAGCGGGCGATGGCTCCCCGCGCCGCCGCCAGCTCTTCATCGAGGCGGGAGCCCTTGATTGCTGCGACGCAACCCTCGACACGGGCGAAAGGCAACAGCAGTTCCGCCAGGACACGGAGCGGCGCGACCGCGCGAGCAGTAACGATATCGAACTGTTCACGCAGATTTATGCGATGTCCGGCTTCCTCGGCACGAGCCGCAACTACGAAGACGCCTTCGAGGCCGAGCTCTCGGGCAGCCAATTCGATGAACTCCGCCTTCTTCCGAGTAGCCTCGACAGCGGTGACATGCAGCCCCGGCCAGACGATCTTGAGCGGCAGGCAGGGGAAACCTGCACCGGAACCAATGTCTGCCAGCCGCTCCGCTCCCGTCAGGATTGCCTCACGCCGCAGAGCATCGCCCAGGGCGATCGATTCGACGAAATGCCGGAGCTGGACCCCGGCGTAGTCGAGAACGCCCGTGAGGTTATACTGGCTGCCGCGATCGGCAAGAAGGGCATAGAGCCGGTCGAACCGTTCGAGCGCCGTGCGGTCCAGATCGATGCCGAGGGCCTCGGCGCCTTGTCGCAACAACCCCAGGTGCCCATCCGGTGGCAGATCAGTTCGTTGACACTCCATTCGCGGGCTCCATACTATAGATCATGTAACCCCACCGTATCATCGAGCCAGCGGGCAGCGGACAGGGCACGACTGCTATTGGGCGTCGTTAATAACCAGGAGGACTGCGTGGTCAAAGAGAGTTCCGCCGCCGTGGCGTCGATGTCGCTGGCGGACGCCGCGGCGAAGTACGTGAGTACACTTGACCAGGCCAAAGGTCAGCAGGAGCAACCGACGATCTATCGCTTCGTGCAGTGGCTCGGAGCAGACCGCCTCCTGGGCACGGTCCGCACCATCGACGTTGAGCGATTTGTTGAAGAGTCCGCTGGCCGCGGCGGCAGCCAGGGCCGAAACATCGAAGCGGTCCGCCGGTTCCTCGCCTACCTCAAGAAAACCGGCCTGACCGAGACGAATCTGAGCACAGCGATCAAGCTGAAACGAACCGACACGGATTCCTCCGCCTACGTCGACCCAAATGCAGTTCAGATGACCCGCGAAGGTTTCGATGCCCTGGAGATCGAGCTCGATCAGCTTAAAGACAAACGTCCTCAAATCGCCGAAGCGTTGCGGCTTGCCATGGCCGACAAGGACTTCCGCGAGAACGCACCGCTTGATGCCGCTCGCGACCAGCAGGCCCACGTCGAAGCTCAGATCCGACGCATCGAAGAACTGGTCAAGCACGCCGAGATCGTCACGCGCGTACCAGGCAAGGGTGGCATTGCACGGGTCGGTAGCACCGTCACTGTACTCAACCTGCAGAGCAACGAACAGGTACGCTACCAACTCGTCAGCCCAAGCGAAGTCAATCCCCGCGAGGGGAAGATCTCGGTCGTATCTCCAGTTGGCAAAGCGCTCGTGGATCAGATCACTGGCGATGAGGTTTCCGTTAACGTCCCGGCCGGCGTCTTAAAGCTGCGGATCGAGGCAATCGAGGCCTGATGCTCGACCGCGCTCGCATGCGTGACCGGTCTGACGCTGGCAGCTGTCGGTCAGGTATACGCTGACAGCAGATCCCCGACGCGGCGCCTGATGCACCGAATCGTTAGCAGGGATTTAACCGGGGCTTAACTGATTAGCCG
>JBBRGK010000509.1:0-3048 GCA_038240805.1 Dehalococcoidia bacterium
TCACTGCCTGCGGCGCACCGCTAAGTGACACCGGAATGCTCACTATGAAGATCAGCAGCAGCACCACCGAGCAGACGACGCTCAGAGTCTCCACGTGGGCGTCCGCGGGCGTGTGCAGGTTGTGCGCCAGGGTCGGCACGGCCAGGGCAGCGACCGCCAGCAGGGTCATCGTCACGATCATCCGCGGCGCCTCGGACGCAAACCGCTGGGTGCCGTGTTTCAGCCCGCCGACGAGAAACGCCAGGCCCAGCACCAGCAGACTATTGGCCAGGATAGAGCCGATCAGGGCCGCCTGAACCACTGCCACCAGCCCGGCCCGCAGCGCGAAAATACCAAAGAATAGCTCAGGCAGGTTGCCGAGCGCTGATTGGAGCACGCCCGTCGCACCCGGACCGAGCCGTTCGCCAAGCTGTTCGGTCGCCATCCCGACGACGGACGCCAGGGAGGCGAGCCCCACCGCCGCGACGACGAACACGAGTACCGGAGTGGCGGTGACGGCCGTAAGCAAGCCGGTCATCAGGCCGGCGAGCAGCGCCACGAGCAGCGTTATCCGCTGATTACGGGTTAGAGCGGCCATCGTACCTCCCGGGGTGCCCGCAAGGAAGTATACGTCGGCCGTCGTTTAGCTTGCTCGCTACCCGGTAAACCTCTTGCAATGGGGCCGCCTCTGACCGCGGCTTATCAGTGCTGGCGCGGTATACTCTGCGCGAAGCACGGATGCCGTGCGGCGCATTCAGGTGTATTGATGGAGAGAAAACGTGGACGAGAAGGCCGAAGCAGCCAAGAAGACTGCTCTGTTGAGCATCCCTTACGGGCTCTACGTGTTGACCGCCAAAGACGGTGAAGAGGTCGCCGCAAACACGATTAACTGGGTCACGCAGACCTCGTTCAAGCCGCCGCTGATCGCGATGGGCGTCAAGGCAGACAGTCATCTGTACACTCTCCTGAAGCGCACCGGTAGCTTCGCCCTCTCCTTTCTTGAAAGCGGCCAGAAAGACCTCGCTTTTGCCTTCTTCAAACCGACGACGGTGGAAGGCAGCCGAATCAACGGCCAGGAGTACGAGAGCGCTTCGGGCGGGTCACCGGTGATCGCCGCCGCCCCGGCCTGGGTCGAAGGGCGCATCGTCGGCGAGGTAGTTGTGGGCGACCATGCAACCGTTATCGGCGAGGTCACCAACGCCATGCAGAAGCGAGAGTCGCGCTTGCTCACGCTGGAAGAGGTCGGCGTCAAGTACGGCGGTTAGGCCAGGGCTTACGGATATGACCCGAAACTCGATAGACAACCGGGGATGAGATAAAGCATGGGACCACTGCAGGGAATCCGGGTCATCGAGATCGCCGGGATCGGACCGGGGCCATTCTGCGCCATGATGCTGGCCGATATGGGCGCCGACGTGCTGCGCGTTGACCGGGCGGAACGCGTCAACCCGCAGCGTCCATCGCAACCGCCGGCAGACGTGCTCAACCGTGGCCGCCGCAGCATCGGCGTTGATCTCAAGCATCCGCGCGGCATCGCGACGGTGCTGCGGCTTGTCGAACAGGCAGATGTGCTGATCGAGGGGTTCCGGCCGGGCGTGACCGATCGGCTGGGCATCGGACCTGATGCCTGTCTCGCCCGCAACCCGCGTCTGATCTATGGCCGCATGACCGGCTGGGGCCAGGATGGACCGATGGCGCAGGCGGCGGGCCACGATATCAACTACATCGCACTCGCGGGTGTACTGCACTCAATCGGCCGCGCGGGAGAGGCGCCAGTGCCGCCGCTGAACCTCGTCGGCGACTTCGGCGGCGGTGGCATGATGCTGGCGTTTGGTGTCGTCAGTGGCCTGGTTGAACGTGCCACTTCGGGCAAAGGACAGGTGATCGATGCCGCCATGGTTGACGGCGCTGCCCTGCTTGCTGCTGCAGTGCACGGAGCGCGCCACACGGGCGGCTGGAGCGATGAACGTGGTACGAACATGCTCGACACCGGCGCTCACTTCTACGACGTCTACGAAACCGCCGATGGCAAATACGTCTCGATCGGGTCGATCGAGCCTCAGTTCTACGCGTTGCTCTTAAAACTGACCGGGCTGGCTGATGCGGAGCTGCCGAAGCAGATGGACCGGGCGCAATGGCCGCTGCTGAAAGAGCGGCTGCGGGCGGTCTTCAAGACAAAGTCCCGCGATGCGTGGTGCGCGATCATGGAGGGCTCGGACGTCTGTTTCGCGCCAGTACTGTCGATCGGCGAGGCGTATGAGCACCCGCACAACGCCGCCCGCGGCACATTCGTGGAAGTCGGGGGCGTGCGGCAGCCCGGACCGGCTCCGCGTTTCAGCCGCACGGTACCGGAGATCGCCAGACCGCCATCTCACGCAGGCCAGCACACGGAGGAAGCGTTAGCTCTCTGGGGGTTGAATGCTGACGAAATCGCGGACCTGCGTCAGTCGGGCGCAATCGCCTGAATCGGCCTGATAGCGATACTCTCAGGCGCGGGCGAGCACTCGTTCGACAGTGCTGAACAGGTCCTCAAGCTGGAAAGGCTTATCGAGGTAGGCATCCGGATTCAGCCGCCGCACCTGGTCCGACGGCGCAAAGGCCGACATGACAACGATCGGTACGCGGCCATCGAATCGGGCACGAATCCCGCCTGCGACATCCTCGCCGCTGATCCCTGGCAGTCGCATATCAAGCAGAACGAGCGATGGCCTCTGCTCGTTCATACGGGTAAGGGCCTGCTCGCCGCTAGCGACCGACTCAACGGTGAGACCCTGCTCGGTCAACGCCTTGCACATCAGCTCGCGAATGGCGCGGTCGTCCTCGACGACGAGCACTGAGCCCGGACCGGCCTGCACTGCCACCGCTGCTACAGCCTCAGGTGTGCGAAGGTTGCGCCGCCTGACTGTTGCCCGCTGCTCGGCACGACGGAAGAAGCCCCAGTCAAACACGGATTCAACCTGGAACGGAGCCTGCTGCCCTTCGTCCGCTACCAGTTGCTCAAGCGTGTGCTCTGAATCCAGGCGGATCAATGCCTGAAGATCAAAAATAGAGACCGGTTCGTTCGAATCT
>JBBRGK010000510.1:0-3045 GCA_038240805.1 Dehalococcoidia bacterium
TGAAAGCGGTAAATCCCGAGTTGGGCGAGGTGGTTTTGGCGGAGGTGGCGCTACAATTCCGGGCCAGATCGAGGCGCCCTACGGCACCATGGGGCCGCCTTCGAGCTTCACGGTACCAATCGTGGCTCACATGAAAAAATACGGTACGACGGAAGAGCAGATCGCCTCGGTGGCGGTGGCAACCCGCGCCTGGGCTGCGCAAAACCCCAGGGCGATGATGCGCGAGCCGATCACGGTCGAGGACGTGCTGAACTCACGGCTGATCGCCTGGCCAATCCACCTGCTCGAATGCTGCCTCGTCACGGATGGCGGCGGCGCCCTGATTCTCACGACCGCCGACCGGGCGAAGGACTTCAAGAAACCGCCCGTCTACGTTCTCGGCACAGGCGAAGGCGCCGAAAACGTGATGATCAGCACGATGCACGACTTCACGAAGTCGCTCGCCTTTGAGAAATCAGCGAGCCGAGCCTTTCGACTGGCGGGAATCGAGCGCTCGGACGTCGATCATCTGCAGCTTTACGATGCGTTCGCCCACACGCCGATGTACGGCCTGGAGGGGCTTGGGTTCGTCAAGCCGGGCGAAAGCGGCCCGTGGTTTGCTGCGGGCCACTCCGCGCCGGGCGGCGATCTGCCGATCAACACAAACGGTGGCGGTCTCTCATACACGCATACCGGCATGTACGGCATGTTTGCCCTGCAGGAGTCGGTGCGTCAGTTGCGCGGTGAAGCGGCCGCGCAGGTGAAGGATGTCAAGATCAGCATCGCCCACGGTCCCGCCGGTTTTTTCGCCGGGGCAGGCACCGTAATCATGACGAACCGGGCGTAGGAGCCGGCCTGTCACAATGTCTCTGCGATTCGCGGCTATGGAAATACCGATGCCGCCAGTCTGTCACAATGTCTCTGCGATTCGCGGCTATGGAGACAACGATGCCGGAAGAAGAGACGATCCGGGTGATGATCGTGGACGACCACGCAGTGGTGCGCGAGGGACTGCGGACATACCTGGATCTGAGCGACATCATCGAGGTTGTCGGCGAGGCGCGTAACGGCCGCGAGGCAGTCGACCGGGCAGCGTCGCTGAAGCCGGACGTTGTTCTTATGGATCTGTTGATGCCCGAGATGGATGGCATCGCTGCCACGCGCGGTGTCAAAGAGGTGAGTCCTTCAACTCACGTCATCGTACTAACGAGCTTCACCGACGACGAACACATCATGCCGGCGCTGCGTGCAGGGGCGACGGGCTACCTGCTGAAGGACGTCTCCGCGCCTGACCTGGTCAGGGCGATCGAAGGGGCAAACAGGGGCGAGGCGCAGCTGCATCCTGATGTTGCCCGCAAGCTAATGGAGAAGGTGAGCTCGCCGCAGCGCCGCGAGGAGCCACCGGGAGCAGCCCTGACGCCGCGTGAGCTGGAGGTGCTGCGGCTGATCGCAAATGGCATGAGCAATAAGGAGATCGCGCGCGAGCTGGTCCTGAACGAGCGCACCGTCAAGGGTCACGTCAGTAATATCCTCAGCAAGCTCGGCCTGGCAGACCGCACACAGGCCGCCCTCTACGCGGTCCGCGAAGGCATCGTCCCGATACGTTGAGGCTGGTCCGGGCCTCTGCTGGAATGGTTCGCACTTGAGCGGGCCTCCGGTGATGCGCATACTATTAGAGAAGTGTGCGCCGGCGGTTGCCGTTTTCGGCGCGGAGCGAACAGCCGAAAACTGGCGGAGGAAATGGCTCGATGAAGGTTGTCTTTCTCGAAGAGGTGTCCGGCGGGGCGCGGGTCGGTGAAGTCAAAGACGTGAAGAACGGCTATGCGCGCAACTTCTTGCTGCCGCGCGGCATGGCGCTGCCTGCGACACCGACGTTCATCGAACGGGCGCAGGCCCGGGCACGACAGGAAGAGCGGAAGCAGGCTGCGCTCGATTCGGACGCAAGCTCGCTCTTGCAGCGAATTACCGGCCAGGCCGTGACGCTGACAGCACGCGTGGGCGAGACAGGCAGGCTGTATGGCTCGATCACGGCGGCGGATATTGCCGAGGCGTTGAGCGCCCGTGCAGGCCGCGAGATCGATCGCCATATGATCATGCTAGGCGAACCGATCCGGCAGATCGGCGAGCATACGGTGCGGGTTCGGATGACCCGCAACGTCGGTGCCGATCTCGTCGTGATGGTTGAGCCGGAGGCCGAAGCAGAGTAACCAATATCCAGGGCGTCATAACGAGGGACTTCGGCATGGCCGAGGTCCCTTTGTTGTTATACAATCACGGCGCTTCGGTGGTTGAGGCCGGTCGAGAGGCGGTTTCCGTGGTTCTGGAGAAACTTCCCCCGCACGATATTGCCGCCGAAGAAGCGGTCATCGCCTCGATCATGGTGGACGACGAGGCGATCTATAAGGTATCGCCGATCATCCAGCCCGACGACTTCTTCCGTGAGAAGAACGGCTGGATATTCAAAGCATGTCTATCGTTGTGGAACCGCAACGAGCCCACGAGCCCGATCATGCTGGCGAACGAGCTGGCTGTGCAGGGACAGCTTGAAACGGTCGGTGGCCTCGCCTATCTCGCACAGCTGACCACAGACCTGCCGACCGCCGTGGGCGTCGAGTACTACGCCCGAATCGTCGCCAGAGACGCGGTTTACCGGCGAATGATCAGCGCCGCCGGGCGCATGGCGCAGATGGCCTATGAGGGCGGCCCGGATCTCGATTCGACGCTCGCAAAAGCGGAGAGCCTGCTGCTCGCACTGCGTTCGACTGAGGGCACAGGGGACTTCCGGCATATTCGCGACCTGCTGGACAAGTTTCTGCAAGATGTCGGCGAAACCGACGAAGAGGCGGAGTCGATTGCCTACCTCCGCACGGGGTTCGCCGCGCTCGATGCCTATCTCGGCGGTATGAAGCGCTCGGACCTCGTCATTATTGCGGCGCGTCCCGGCATTGGTAAGTCGAGCCTTGCGGTGACGATGGCCCGCAATGCTGCCGTGGCGCAGAACGCCCACGTAGCGGTGTTCTCGCTGGAAATGTCCGGCGAGCAGGTTGCCCAACGCCTGCTGTCTGC
>JBBRGK010000511.1:0-3045 GCA_038240805.1 Dehalococcoidia bacterium
CGCAGCCGGCGCGCCAGTCTCCCTGCCTTGTAGTGGTATTGGTATTTGTAGTAATACCCTTGTAGTCATATATCTATTTAATTTGGCGCTTTCGGCCGAACTGTGATGGCGGTTCGGGCTAAAAAGTGATGGCGCTTTGGGCGAAACTTGAATCTGGAGTTGGCACAACCCTGTTTCGCCATTTGGTGAGGGACTGTTTGCGGCAAGTCCACCTACTGGCGGCACACTGCGTTCGCGTTGGCTTTCTAGCGCCGATACGTCACAGGTCAGCAAGGCCAGCATCCGGTCCAGACGGATACGTACCATCCGGCTGGGGGGCATGCCACACACGCGCTCCTCCCAGACCCCGGCGTGCGCCAATTCGCGGCGAGCAGTTTCCTGCTCGCGGCGCGTGAGCCCGATGTCATCGGACCACTGCTGGGCGGAGTTGCAGACCCAGGCATCGAGGTCGCGCCGGGTTTGCATCCGCGTGAGGTAGAGCGCACGTGACAGCATCAGCCCTCCATGGACACCGCCGCTGAGGCCCGCAAGCCATCGGTAGTAGGCAACCGCCGGACCCAGTTGCGCGGTCACCCTCGTCACGTCGTCCCAGTCGCCGCTGATCTGATCGACAGCGGCCCGCTCTGCGAGCTGGCGACTCAACCGCTGCACGCTCAATCGGAAGTGCAGGCGGGCAGGAATCCCCGTTCGTCGTTCTTCGACCAGGGCAAGAACTTTGAGCGCGTCCCTTGCGCTACTCTGCTCCTTGGCTGACAGGCCTGTCTCCCACGTCCACTGCTCGGCCGTCTTGTGGAACCATCCGCTGCTCTTGGCGACGTCACGGCCACGACGCGTCCAGTAGATCGACTGCGACAGGAGCAACGCTGCCTTGACACTGCCCGTTAGGTCCACCAGGCGCCGGTGGAACGCGATAGGACGCCCGAGCAGGGCCCAGATGGCAGCGAGCGTGGCAGCGCTGGTGCTACGCGCGTTCATGCATCGGTCTCCAACTCGCGAATCACCACCTCCAGAACAGCGATCGGCAGGTTCGAGAATGCTTGGTGCAACTGGTAGAAACGAACGCGTGGTGCCGGGTCCGCAATAGACCGCCAGGCCCGATAAATGCGTTCGCGGGTGGCGTAGTCAGGCAACGGCACGCGACCTGAAGGCCGAAACACTCCAAGATCCCGGCGGAACTTCAAGGTCAGCTTGCGCCGGATCTTGAAGAGCGCGCTCATCAACTGGGTCGATGCACCGTGCCGAATGAAATACGCCTCCAGGGCCTTGGCCTCCTTGACCAAGGCAACGGTGCGTAGGCTGGCTTGCAGGGCCACACCGTCCAGCGAGACGCTGATGGTCAGGGTCCGCATCGCCGCCAGCCGATTCAGATCGAGCGCCGACAGTTGGCGCAGGCGATCGAGCTGCTCGTTGGCAATGCCAATCGCAACCAGTTCGTCGGGTCGTCCTTGTGCCAGGCGCAGGGTGACGTGGTTGAGCAGAACAAGCCGGACCTGGGTGTCAAGCAGCGGCAGCATCACGGTCCTTCCGGTAAGAGCGGCGGTTCACTACGTGTTCCCTGCTGGCTGGACAACCCGCGTTTCCTGCGCAGGGAGGTCAGCACGTCCCAGAAAGCCGTGGACGACGCGTCGGTCGGGTCTGCCAGCCAAGCGATGAACTCAGCGTCGAGGGCGAGGGGCGCGCGTGCTTCGGCATCGACTTGGCCGCTGATACCAGCAAGCAGATACCAGGCCCGCTGTGGAATCGGCCCGGCGGCACCCTCCTGTTGACCGGATGACAGCCGGAATCCTGCCGACGACAGCGGCGCCGTTTCGACACACTCGCCGAGACCCGCGACTTCAGCAAACGTCTGGACGCACCGCAACAAATCGTCAGCGCCAGGCGCCGGAAACATAGCTTGCTCGATTGACGCCACTGCTGCGGCAGTCGGCACCGTGTCAATTTCACCAGTTCGAATTGCCGGCGCATCGCCCTGCCCGCTGCGGGCCGACGCCGGGCGCAAGGCGCGACGCAGGACATCAACCGTTTCACCAAGGTGCGCGGCCGTCGCCACTTCGCATGCCTCGCAGGTCGCGGCGACACTGAACTCGCCGGTGTGCGGATACTTGTCCGCGATGCGCCTGAAGGCAGGCTCGAAGACGGTGACGTACAACGCATCCTCCGACAAGTCTTGTCGGGCCTGGGCGTAACGCTTTATCGCGTTGATTCTGGGCTGCAGGCTCTTGACGTCCAGCCCCTTCAGGCTGACCACGGCCTCACCAAGAGTGCATAGCCGTTCGGTTGCAAACAGGTAGAGCCCAAGCGTCGCCGTGTTGACCGCCAGGCCCAAGGCGTACAACGCATCCTCCAGCGGGCGCAGCGTCAGCTGCCGGCCCTGCTCTTCTTCGAGCCGTCGTTTGAGCGCGACGATGCCGCTGGCCTTGTCCCAGAAACTCATCTCCCCGCGCAACTCGTTTTCTACAAGGTGGGCGGTGAGCACATGGCTCTCCGAGCGCCATGGCCGAAACAGAACTGCGAGCTGGCGGTATCGGGGGTCCCGCGTTTCGGACCACAGTTGCTGCAGCGCAAGCAGCCTGGTATTGCCCCCGGCGTCCACGATGAAGTGCGAATCTCCCGGGCGTCGCGTCACCGTCAATGGCGATCGCAGGCCGCTGGTGCGGATCGACTCCTTGATGTCGTCGAACTTGGCGTTCGTCGATCGGCGCGGGTTGTTCTCGTAGGCCCGGATCTCATCGACGCCCATCTCAATCTGGTGTTCAATCTGATCTTCCGCAGCGCTACGTATGTAGGCCTGGCCAGGGAGTTCGCGCGCGTTGTTGCCTGGGTTACCGACCTGCAGGGATTGGGCCACCATTCGGCGGCGCTCATCGACGGAAGCCTTCTGGGTCATGACGACGGCTCCTCGACACGGCGCTCATCGGCATACACCCCCTGCAGGCTCGGAATGAGTTCCCATGCGAGTTGGTGCATGACGCTGCTGGCGCTGGGCATCACGCCAGCGCGGCGGCGTTCATGTCGATGCACAGGTATGCGCAGCGTCGCTGCCTC
>JBBRGK010000512.1:0-3044 GCA_038240805.1 Dehalococcoidia bacterium
GAAGGGAACTGACCTGAGCGCCTACAGCGACGCGAAGCTTCAGCACGCAGCCGTCGAGCTCAACGACCGGCCACCCAAGACGCTCGGCTGGAGCCGGCCACAGGACCTCTTTAACGGCGCTCCGGTCGATTTGGCGGTGAGAACTGAGGCGGCTGCGCCACAGAATCCCTGCAAAGGATCCACTTGGTGACCGGCCGCGCGGCGTCGTAACTTGCGCAAGTCCCGGATGCCGAGATTGGAAGCGAGGACGAGGTAGCGGAGCCGCTCGCCGCGCGTCAAGCGGCGGTCGCCGTAGGCGGGATGTCTGCTCAGACTCATCATTGCAGGACTTCTGCCGCTTGACCCGGGCTTCGGTTCCGCTCTGAGGCAAGGAAGATCGACCAGGAGGCCGACCCGAGCAGTTACGACGCCGGCTGAGAGCGGCGAGATTCACCCCCAACTCGACCGGAGACCCTCTTTAACCGGGCGCTCGCGTCCGCCTAACCGGCGGCCCTGACCGCACAGCGGACGCTTGGGACCCAGCGCTCGGAGGCGAGCAAGTCTCCTGCGCGCGGTCTTCCCCGCGAGAAGCCGCTCCCCGTGCCCACAACAACGGCGACTGGGGAAGGGATCGAGTGGCGTGCCTGGCCAGCCCATCCTGGCAGCGACCTCCCAGCCAGCATCGTTCCAACGTGGCCAACGACAGGATCAGGCTGAGGAGATCACCCCAGCGCCTTCTGACACCCGCAGCTACCGCAGCTACCGGCCGGCGGGCTAGCAACCGGCTACTCATCCTGTTGCGACATTGACTGGCATTTCCACGTCCACACTCGGGCCACTTCAGATGTCCCCGCCCACAAGAACTAGCCGGGCGTGGCCGCCGCCAACGGGACGACTGAAAGACCCTCTGCGGGGCAAGCTGCGCCGCAGGCATCAGTCCCAGAACGTGCGCTTCGCTCGTGGGTCGACCACGCCCACAGGAAAGCCAACTGCTCACCCAAAGCCGGCCGAATGCAAGTGGGCAACACTGTCGACCCGCAACCCTCGCTCGTCGCCAGGATCGACAAGCACTTCCTGCCGGCGGCGCCTGCCATGAGTCGCGCGCTCACCAGCGGCTCGCGCAGCAGATCCCTCGGGCGGAGCGTATTAAGCTAGATGAATGACCTCGAGTGAAGAATCGAGCTCATACATCCGATCGGTGACAAGCCGCCGATGACATTGCTGTGGCGTTGGCTCCACGCACATCAGCGCCATCATCTCGGTGGCGCTGCGTGCAAGGAGGTCCATCATCGCCTGCTCCGCGCCGCGGGAATTGAGAACGAGCCGATCGAAGTCGCGCATGTATGCCGGCCAATCCTTATCGCGACGGTAGCGATCGAGGAGAGCAACGGGCGGCGCGAGCTCTAGACGGTGTTCGTAGCCAACGTTCGCGATCGACCTCAACAGGAACGGAAGATCGCGTCGCCGGGCGTAGCCAGAAGATGGCGCGTCCGGCTGCCGACGCGTATCAACAACGATGGCGACGCTTGCGTCTTGAAGAAGCGCAAAGAAGCGTTCCGCAGCCTTCTCGCCGCATCCAACCGTAGCAATGCGGCGCATCACGAGCCCGATACCTCGGGATCGGTCACCGCCATCGCGGTGGTCAACGACGGATGGTCGGTCGGCTTGCGATAACCGCGGCGGACACCGCTCGCCCCACGGTAATCGACAGGCCTGGGCGCCACCCATTCCGAGAGAAGACCCTCCTCGAGCTCGAATACCTCCACCCGCATCGGGTGACAGATCGGCTCAGCGCCCGCCTCGGGCCCCCAGAGTGGCACGGACAGGTCGCCACCGGGGCAGGTCGATGCCGCCACCAGAAGGTCGATCTCGGCGAACAGTTCGAAGCGATCCTTGCTGCCTGCCGGACATGGCTTCATGAAGTAGCGCTCGTCGTCACGGCGGAGCCCCGTCACCTGGAACACGTTCAGGACGTCGTGCACGTCAAACTCTGTCAAACCGAAGGGTGCTATCGCCCGGACCAGATTGGAATGACAGTGGAAGTCGTACGCTGCGCCTGACAGGAGCTGGCTCACGTATGGATCGCAGCGCGTGCCGAGCAGGTCATGACACCCTGCGCCGTCCTCATCGATGCCGTAGCCGATCGAGTCGCCCACGATCGTGATCATCGGTCGGAGGAACGGCAGCGTGGACCACAGGCGATCCCCGACCGTGACATGTGCCCCGTGGAACTGCCGCGTTCGCGCCGCCCAGAAGCGCTCACGCGGATCGTGCCGGTTCCAGAGATTCAGGTCGAGGACCTGCGGCCCCTCGAACGGCGAGAACCGGCAAACGTGGCCGGCCGGTAGCTCCCAGGCTCGACCTGACCGGGGCGGTATCACGAGCTGCTGAACGAGTTGCGCTTGTGAGTCGCGTCGGCGATCGGCCCATAGATGCGCGACGAGGCCCGAGGATGCCGTCCTGGCTCGAGACGTAGGCGGGAGGAGGCGGATCAGGGGTCGGTCTAGGCATGTGACGGCTCGCTCTGGTCGAGGTGTGAGCTCCATCTCTTCTTGGTGTGCACGAAATGCCAGATTTGTGAGCGCGATCACCCACGTTGCGGCGAACATGCCGACTCTGATGAACCCCGAGCGTGTTCACGCTGATGTTCTCCAGCCGGGCCCAGACGGAGCCCCGGGGCGTTCAGCCTCTGAGCAAGCAGGCTACAGCTCGATAGTACCGATCACGAGTGCCACCGCGACCGACAGCCCGGTGATCGTGATGTCGTAGAGCACCTTGCGCACCGGCTTGGAGAACGCCCACCCGTAGACGAAGTTCACGAGCGAACCGTCGATCGTGTCGAGTAGGACGTCCCGGCCGCGAACACGACCGGCAAGCGCACAATCGCGCAGAACGGCAACCCCGCACCCGCGGCGCCGGCAAGAAACAGCAACAGCAAGAAACAGCAACGCCACCTCGCGTGGAGGAAGTCGAGCTGGCCGAGATGCTCGATCACCTGCTTTTTGACCGAGCGCTGAAAGGTGAAGTCAAACTCCTCCAGCGTCTTGCGGGCCGGGAACCGCGCC